>CAXTUV010000126.1:0-7851 GCA_964247445.1 uncultured Acidobacteriaceae bacterium
CAGCGTGCAGGATTTGGAAAGTATAGTCACGAAGCTGAAGGCGGAATTGGAACATCTGCATGCAGAACGAAGCGCCGAACCGCCTCCTCATTAATCTCTGGTTAAAGATCTGCAGTAGGAGAACGCAAAGTGAAGCGGCTGGTGCGAATTTAAGCCTGGATAGTTTCGTACTTAAGGGACTTCGCCTCGGGAACTTCTAAGCCCTGAGCGGCGGCGCAGCGCTGTAGACCATGCGTGGCAATAGCATGGTCTCACGGAGTGGCAGGCGTGCTGGGCTGATCACGACCTTTCGTGGATCTGGCATGAATCCGCAGCATTTAATCGCTTTCGAGGACACGAATGGATGCAGGAGCCCTGCCGTTCCTGCAATCGTAAAGACATCGATTTTGGAGGCTGCCGCTGTCAGGCAATGCAGGTTTTGGGTGATCCAAATGCTACCGATCCGCCATGCTATATCAGCCCGCATCACAATGCTTTGCTCGAGCTTGCAGAAGCCGCTCCCAATAGGTCAACCGACGCGGTATATCGCATCCTTAGTACCGCGCCGGCTGCAAGCGGCAGTCATTCGTCAAGATTCATACCCGCTGAATAGGTTTCGAGGGAGAGTAGTCTGTTGCACTACGTGCCTGAGATGTATTTCGGCTGAATGCGAAATACAATCGAGCATCCGATAGAGACAAAGATGTAAGGGGCTTGCGACTCCTCAAACCATCGTCTATAGTTGCGCACGTGGTTTAGGTCCCTTAAGCTGCAACTCAAGGCGGACGTCGAACTTGTTTACTTGTCAGACAAATTACTCAAATCCGTGTAATAACTGCTTTGATGTTTATGCCGTTCTAGTCTTCTCGGGTAAATCGGCGTGATGCGGCTGCGTATGGAAGCTTCGTTCCCCTGTTCCTCGCGGCCAAAACCACCTACGTTGTTCAACTCTTTAGTGCTCAAAAGAAGGCATGCCTATGAAGCCAGCAAGACGCCACATTCCGCTCTCCTCGTTCCTCGTCAGCCTGCTTTCCACTACCGCAGCCGCTCACGCGCAAGACATCACCATGTGGAAGGTAGACCCGCAGCATACCGGCCTGAACTCTCATGAGACGGTTCTGACGCCGAGCATCGTGAATGATTCGACCAAGTTCGCGCCCTTGTTTTATCAGAAACTGGACGGGCAGGTGTACGGGGCTCCACTGTTTATGAGCGCCGCCACCTTGAACTCTTTACCCGGTAGCTTTTCTGACGGCAAGAGCCACAATGTGGTTTACGTGGTCACCCAGCACGATAGTGTGTATGCTTTTGATGCGGACGCAGACCCGCTGGGGGCTAACGCGGCAGGAACGGATTCAGCGCCACTGTGGCACACCAGCCTTCTACAGCCGGATGCGCAGCTCGGCACACCGACCACCGTGCCCTCCTCGGATGCGGCGGGCAGCGATATTTCGCCCGAGTTCGGCATCACCACGACCCCGGTGATCGATCCTGCCTCGGGAACGCTGTTTGTGGTCTCCCTGGTTAAATTTCCGGGCCAGCCGGTAAACAATCTTTATCGCCAAGAGCTGCACGCGCTCGACATTAAAACGGGAAAAGACAAGGTTGCGCCGTTCATTCTTGATGCCAATCTGACTTTCAAGGGTTACGTCTACCCCTACTCAAGCTCGGCCGACCATGATCTCGTGACGGCTCCGACCGGCGAGATTCCATTCGCTCCGCTCCATCAGCATTTGCGCGGCGCAATGGCCTTTGACAGCAAAAACAACCTCGTCTACTTGGCTTACGCTTCGCACAGCGATGAAGGTCACTATTACGGCTTGGTTCTCGGCTTCAACGGGTCGACGCTGCAGTTGACGCACAGCTTTGTCGCCACGCCGAATGGAGCAACGACACTTAACCCCTCGACGAACAGCGGCCTGAGCCACGGCGGCGGCGAGGGTGGCATCTGGCAGGGAGGTGCCGGGGTCGCGCTTGATGAAAACCAGAACATCATCTTTGTCACCGGCAATGGACCCTTTGACGAGGATCCGAATTCTGGCATTGCGGACTGGGGCGAGACGGCGCTCAAGCTGCCAGCGGCCATGGCGGGCGAAGAGCAGTATCAGATGCCGCTTACCGATACCAACTCGTTCTTTACCCCTTATAACTGGAATACGCTGAACTCTGGCGGAGGCAACATCCCCGGGGATTCCGACCTCGGCGCCGGCGGCGCGCTGCTGCTGCCTCCGCAGCAGGGCGACCATCCTGACCTGATGATGTTCGGCGGCAAGGCCGGTGTCTGGTACCTAGTCGATCGCGATGTGCTGGGGGGCACGGTCAACAACGACACGCAGGCTATTCAAGAGTTTTCCGAACCGAACGCGCCGCAGCTCACCATCACGCCCAGCTACTTCAATGGTTCGGTGTATTACGCGCCCTCCGGCAGCCCGATGGTGAAGCGATCGCTGGTATATAGCTCAGCCAATAACGTGACCACCGTCTCTACCAGTCCTACCGTCGGCACCGGCGGCAACATCAATGCAAAAGGTGCCTCGGCGTTTATCACCTCGAACGGCACCAGCAATGGCATTATTTGGGGACTCGACGGCAACGTGCATGCCTACGACGCCGCCACGATGCAGAGACTCGGCACAGCTTTTAACAACGACATTTCCGCGCCCGACGGCAGCGGCCGTTGCGTGACCACCAAGTTCAGCACCATGATCGTTGCCAACGCGCATGCGTACTATACCTGCTACTCAGGAGCGACAGAAGGTTTTCTGGTTGTGGCCGGCCTCAAGACTACCGCAGCCGCGAAACCTGCAGGGCCTACGGGGCTCTCCGCATCGGCGGTCTCCTCGACGACGATCAATCTCAGCTGGACCAACAACGCGGCGAGCGATCCCTCACTTGCTGGATTTCACATCTTCCGCGCGACCAGCAGCGGCGGGCCCTTCACCCAACTGCCGCTGATTGCATCAGTCAACTCGTTCTCCGACTCGACTGCGGCTCCCAATACTGGGTACTTCTATTATGTGACGGCCTTCAATAGTGCGGGAGATTCGTCGGCTACCGGCACGGTGCCGGCTACCACTTACCCAACTTATGCGCAGGGCGGACTGGTCGCCTACTGGCCGATGGAGGACGCCAGCGGCAGCACGGTGACGGACGCAACCGGCAATGGACACACCGGTTCGGCAGCCGGCGAAGCGAAGTACACTCCATCGGGTTACATCAACGGCGGGTGGAACTTCCACGGCACCACGATTACCGATTCCATCACCGTGGGGGATAGCGCGAGCCTCGACTTCACAGCGGCGCAAAGCTTCACGCTCGCAACCTGGGTTGAAGTCGACACGCTGGCCGGTAAGGAGCAGCCCATCGTCCTCAAGTCTGCCAACACCGGCAACGTATACGGCCTGCTGGTCAATGGCAATAGCCAGTTCGCCATGCGCGGTCCCGCAGGCGATGTCGCGGGCTCGGCAGTCACGGCGGGCAAATGGACACATGTTGCCATGGTGCAGGACGGCTCCGCGGGTACACGCACACTCTACGTGAACGGTCAGGCGGTCGCTAAGGGCGCGGCACAAGCAGCCAATGGAACCGGAACGCTTAAGTGGGGAGAGGAAGATCTGCCCGCAGGCGGCAACCAGGTCCAGTTCGGCTTTGCGGGTACGATCGATGAGACTCGCCTCTACAACACGGCGCTTTCCGCGTCGCAGATCGCCGATCTGCTGCCGGTAACGCTGCTTGACGCGAGCTCGCAGCTGTCTTCCGGCACTCCGGATCAGCTCGGCACTACGCTGTTCCCGGTCACCTCCCCGGTTTCCGAGGCTCGCGTCAGCAAGACAGCTGGCAGCTATACAGTTGTTGCACACTTTGCTAAGGCGGTGACCGGAATTGCGGCATCGCTGACTCAGCAAGGCGGTGCTGCGGCGACCGGTTCCGTAGGAACAATTACCTATGACGGAACCCGCACCATTGTGTCGATTCCGCTGGCCGGTGTTGCCGACGGACAGAAGCTGAACCTGCATCTGTCCGGCATCGTGGCGAACGACAACACGTCAGTCATCGCAGGCTCGGCTGACATCGCGTGGACCGTGCTCGAGGGCGACGTGACGGGCGACGGGGTGGTCAACAGCAGCGATGTCTCGCTTGAGAGCAGTAGCATCACCAACGCTGCCGTGATGCCGGCCAACGCGCGCTTTGACATTAACGGCGACGGCAGCCTGACCAGCGCCGATACCACTCTGGTGTCGGGCCGCGTGTCCGGCGGACAGACGCCGCTTCCCACTGCACCGACCTTGTCGCAAACGATCGGCTCGTCCAGCGTCACTCTCAGCTGGACAGCAAGCACCAATGCCACCTCCTACGCGGTCTACCGCGGAGGCTCTTCTGGCAGCGAAACACCACTTGTGCAGAACCTGACGACGACGGGCTATACCGATAGTCCCCTCACCGCGGGCTCAACGTACTTTTACAAAGTACAGGCAGTCAACGGTAGCGGCACCACCTTCTCCAACGAGGTGAATACCACTATCCCAGGCCAAGCGTCGACGGGCACGCCGATCGTTCAGCTCGACGCCGGTGGTCCTTCGGTCGGAGCGTTCGCTGCTGACGCGTATTTCAATGGCGGCTCGGTGACGGGCAACGTCGGGGTGAACATTGATCTGTCCAAGGCAAGTAACCCGGCACCGCTAGCGGTCTACCAGACTAACCGGTACGGCAACTTCACCTACACAATTCCTAATCTCACCTCCGGCCAGGCCTACACAGTTCGTCTGCACTTCGCCGAGACCTACTGGACGGCGAAGGGGTCGCGCAGCTTCGATGTTTTAGCAAATCAAGGACTCAGTACCGCGCAAACCTTGCTTTCTAACTTCGACATCTTTGCAGTCGCCGGAGGCAAGGACATAGCCTACTCACAGGATTTCACCGTGGTGGCGACGAACAATCAAATCGTGCTGACCTTCAAGACAGACGTAAACAATGCCCTGGTCAGCGGGATAGAAGTGCTGACTACCACCGCTACTCCGCCTCCTCCGCCGATATCGAGTGATCTGGTTGCAATCGCTTCCGGCACCAAGTCCGCGGTGAGCTCATTTGCCGCCGACGAATACTTCAACGGCGGTTCCGTGACGAGTAACGTCGGCGTACCCATCGATTTGACCAAGGTCAAGAACGCAGCGCCGATGGCTGTTTACCAGTCCAACCGGTACGGTAACTTCACCTATACCCTTCCCAACCTCACCACGGGCACGGTCTATACAGTTAGGCTGCATTTCGCTGAAACGTACTGGTCGTCAAAGGGCTCGCGTATCTTCGACGTCATCGCCAACCAGGGAGTTGCTAACCAGCAAACTTTGCTGTCCAACTTCGACATTTTCGCCACTGTCAACGGCAAGGATGTGGCTTACTCGCAGGATTTTCAAGTCACGGCAACCAATAACCAAATAGTGCTGACTTTTAAGACAGATATAAATAATGCGCTGGTCAGCGGCATTGAAGTCATTCACTAGGCAAAGCAACAGCACACAACCAGAGGAAGCGGCACCATGCGCTACGGTGCCGCTTCCTCCCAGCAACGGCGCGCATTGTCCGGCTTCTACCCGGTGGGTGCGCGCTGAAGCAAACTCGGCCGACAAGCAGCCTCATGCACCAGCAAGCTCAGGCGAGATCTCCGGGGTGAACCCGCTCCAAAGCGGGTCTCAGCTTGCTCGCCGGAGCCGCAAAACTCTTGTAAGACCGCTTCCAGCCACATCGGTCGCCAGGGAACCTCCTCCGGGCATCGCCGCTGAAAGCTGATAGGAACACTTGTGAACTGTCTCAATTTTTCCATTCGTTGCCGCTGCCGGCGCTTGCTTTTCTTCAAAGCCGCAATGGTCTTTGGAGCACTCGCCTACTCTCTTTGTCCTAACCTGCGGGCGCAAGAAGGCCCATCGACCACCCCATCCATGGCTCTCAGGTCCGCGCTCCCGGTCGGCATCTCCGGACTTGATCCCGCGGCCTACACGCACTACCTGCTTGCCCTTCAGTTTGCGAGTGACGGTATCAAGTCTGAGGCACTGCGCGAGCTTGCTGAAAGCCTGCGCGTGCAGCGCGGTGGCAACCCGGCTGCGGGGTTAGCCTTCCAGCTCATAGCCGAGCAGCGGCAAAACGTGCATATCACCTTGTGCTGCGGCCCCGGTAGAATCCTAGTCGCGAGGTATAGTCCTGACGGCTCGCGCATTCTCACGGTATTCGACGATCAAACAGCGCGCATCTGGGATGCGCATTCCGGACGGACGCTTGTCGGGCCTCTGCATCACGCTGCGGGTATCCTCGCCGCGGCCTGGAGCGGGGACGGCCGTTCCATCGCAACCAGTTCACGGGACGAGATGGTGCACCTTTGGAATGCGGCCGACGGGCGGCCATTGAGTCCGCCCTTGCATGTCGAGGAAGCCTGGACGATTCTTGCTCTCAGCCTCGACGGTAAGCGCCTGCTTGGCAGTGCCGGAAACACCGCCGTCCTTTGGGACGCAATCAAAGGCGAGCAGATTGCCGAGTTCCAGTACCACGAAGACGTGAATGCATGCACTTTCAGCCCGGACGGCAAATATGCGCTGCTCGGAACTAGCGATTCGACGGCGGACCTCCTCGACCCACTCACCGGTAAGCTTCTACGGCGCATGAAGCAGGGAAACGCCATCTTCAGCGCCGGCTTCAGCGGCGACAGCCGGCTGGTACTTACCAGCTCCGAGGACCGTACAGCCCGCGTCTGGGATGCCGGCACCGGAATGGCTTTGAGTCCGGCTCTCGAACAGACAGCCTCATTAACCGAGGCGGTTTTCAGCCCGAACGCCTCGCGCGTACTCACCACTTCGAACGATCACACAGCACGCGTGTGGGATACGCGTACCGGCCAGCCGACCACACCCCTGCTCCAGCACAGTGCTCCCCTGATTGACGGCGGCTTCAGCTCCGATGCTTCGCTGGTTTTCACACATGGACAGGATCAATCCATTCGTGTGTGGAGCACCGCGAACGGCCAGCCCATGCTCCTGCCGATCCGCTACACCGCAGAAGTGAGCGGTGCTCAGTTCAGCCCTATCGACCCCAGCCTGCTCGTGACCTGGGATGGTACCGCGCAGATCCTTGACATGCCCCCTGCCGTCGCCCCGCCCATCTGGCTCGCCGAACTGGCGGAGTTCGCCGCGAGCAGCTCCCGATTTTCCCAGGCACCCGCGCCGGACGTTTCCGTCATTGAAAAACTGCGCACCGCCCTGCTTGCTTCCGCGGCTACAGATCCTTGGACAAAATTCGGGAAATGGTATTTTGTTCATTCGAGCGAGCGAGCCGTGTCGCCCTGGAGCAATATTTCGCTCGAAGAGTATGTTAATCAGCTGCTGACGCTGAATACTAGGGAGTCTCTCGCCTATGCCAAGCAGATCGCCTTCGATCATCCGCAATGGATGATCAGGATCGATGCCGCCCAAAAGGCTAGCGCGTCGGTGCATCCATCCACCGCGCCAGCTTTGTTTCCGCAATAAGGGTAGATGCATGGTCCGTCGAAGGGAAAAGCCGCGCTGCTGATGATCGACGTCGACCACATAACTTTGAAATCCGTGCTACAACTGCTATAAAGAGTGGAGAAAGAATAGTTCAAAGTGAATCATCTGTATTCAAGGCGTAAAACCGCATGGAAGCATTTTTTGGAACCAATTCTTCTCAGGGTACGGGATGCTTGACTCAGCCCTCTTGCGCCCCGCTTCCCGTATTGAAGTCTTGGATGTAACCCGCGGTATTGCGATTCTGCTTATCTTTTTCTTCAACATTCCAGCAATGGGAAATTCCAATTACTCCCACTTCGGAGCGCTTACATTGCTTGGCTGGGATTTCCCGGACCGGGTT
>CAXTUV010000127.1:0-7211 GCA_964247445.1 uncultured Acidobacteriaceae bacterium
GGTCAACACCAGGACGACGGCTCCGGTAATCAGGCTGGCGAGGCACGCGCTGATCAGCTTCGCGCTCAGCCCTTCACGTCGCAGTTGGAGGTCCGCCCGCAGGCGATTTCTGCGCTCCTGCAGGTTGATGAGCTTGCCGGTCAGCGAGTTCTCAATCGGCTCCAAGGCGCGGGCTGAAGCCATGCGCGCTTCAAGGTCAGGGGGCGTCCGGCGCAGCCGGTCCAGAACGCGCGTGTGGGCATTCAGCTCCGCGTCGATGCTCGGGACGCCGGGCCCGTCCTGGATGAGGTCGCGCAGGGCATCCCGCGCGACAGTGAGCCGCTCCTCCGCGCGCTCGCTTTGGGCGCGGATGTCGAGCTCGCGCGGAGCAGGCTGCATTGCGGCAAGGGTTGACGGCGCGGGGGGCGTATCCCGCGGCATCGGCATATGAAGCAGGGAACGCTCCACCAGCACTTGCTCCCGCGCGAGCGCGGCTCGCGCCGCGGCCGCAGCTTCCACCGTGTGGTCCATGCGCCGGCGCTCGCCTTCAAGCCCGCTGAGGGACACAAAGGAAGAGCGCACCAGCAGCGTTACCCCGCCGAGCAGAAGCAGGAGCAGCATGCCGCCCAGCAGCTATCGTTGAAAAATCGTCAGCATCGGACCGTTGTAAGCGTCATTCTAGGCCAGCGACACCCATTCCCGGTTTTTGCGCGCCTCTTGAGCGCGGGGTCTTTCCCGTTTCGGGACCGTTCCCAATCCGGCACACCCAAACCCCGCTTCCCGCATACGGGCAGTCGAGCCCGGCAACATGCCGCTCCAGCACGACCCAATCCACGCCCGTAGTCCGATAAAGTCGCTCGAAGTCCGGGGCCGTAAAGGACCTCCAACCGTGCAGAGCCTGGAGATCGCGCACCCATGCGCCCGTAAGCTCGGGGAACATGGTCGCCACACAACAGTCCTTGTAGAAGTCCGCGAGGCGGCTGCGCTCGGCGACAGCGCGAAAGCCGTGCTGGTCTTCCCCGGGCAGCACAAGGTAGCTCGGGTCGAGCGCGAAGAGAGCGTCTTTGGGCGTGTCAGCGCGCACCCAGAAGAAAGCCTCAAGCCAAGCGTTGCCGCCCGCGTGCCCGGGCAGCTCGACGTGCGGGCTTGCCGGGTAGAGCGCGCCATTGAGAGCGCACATGCCCCCGGCAAGCGGAACGAACAGCGCGGCCCAACGCAGCGGGCGCGCGCGGAGCAGGTACTCCGCCGCAAGAGCTCCCAGAAGCAGGAACATGAAGATATAGATCAGGTCGAGCGAGCGCATGGGCTGCAAGCGCTCGAAACTATCGAAGCGACGGCTGGTCGCGAACAAGAGCCAGAATGCGGTCGACACCCACCCGAAAACCACCGAAGCGCGCAAGAGCTGTCGGCAAGCCGGGGTCAACCCGCGCAAAGGCGCGCGCGCGCAGGCTTGGAGCAGCAGCAGGGGAACGACAATGCCGACAAACTCCCACCAGCGCCACATGGAAGCAAAGAAGAAGGTACGAGAGTAGAGCAGCTCGCGGTAGGGTCCGGCGGCGGGCTGTAAGGAGAAGCTCTTGAACAGACCGGGTACGGCAGCGGCGCGGGCGGCGGAGAAACCCGGGAAGCGGAGCGTCGGCAACGCAAAAATAAGAAGCAGCGCGGCTGTGTAAGCCACCATTTGCGGATGGAAGAAACCGGTCGCGGCGAGGTAGAAGAGCGTGCCCACGCGCTTGCCGCGCAGAAAAGCATCGATCGCGAGCAAGGACAGCGGCGTGGAAAATGAGCGCGCGGTCAGGTAGGGGTCGGCGATGACCAGGGCGGTCCCGGCGACCGGAACCGATAGCGTCAGCGCCAAGGTGAGCACCGCGCCCCACACCGCGCGGCGCGTGGTGAACAAGGTTCGCGCCAAGCGCCAACCGGCAAATACAATCAGGAGCACACCCGCTATGTGCCAGAGGAGAATCGCTGTATCAGGGCTGAGGTGAAACAGGCGTGCCGATTTGCCCACCAGGAGCGAAAGATGGCCTAGGCGCGCGTGGCTGAGGAAGAACTCCGCGCGGCTTGGATAGAGGGAAGGGTCGATGACTCGTTTGATGGCGGGCTGGTAGATTTCCGCGTCATCCACGCCCAGGTGGTAGCCCTGGACCGCCACCGCGCCCAAGGTGACCAAGAGAACGAGGAGAAGATCAGTCAGCCGGCCCAGCGCTGCCTTCAAACATCACCGCGCGAAATTTCAGCGGGGCCGCTCACTCGCGCATGAGGGCGCAGATAGAGCTGCGCGCCCAAACGACTGTCCGGATCATCTCGCAAGGTGACCGGGTCGGCTAACCCCAAAGTCTTTAGACGGTAACGGAGAGCTGTGCCCAGAACTCCCGCGCCGTAGGTAAGGCTGCGCCGAAAGCAGATGGACGAGGCTTCCGGGAAGTATTTCGCTGGGCAGGACAGCTCGCCCACCCGGAACCCAAAATGGAACGACTGCACAAGCATCTCGTTATCGAACACAAAATCATCGGAGCAGGCGCGCAGCGGCAGGCGCTCAAGAACATTGCGGCTCCAGGCGCGAAAGCCGGTGTGGTACTCAGACACCTTTTGGCCCAGCAGGAGGTTTTCAAGCGCCGTGAGCAGCCGGTTTGCAACGTATTTATACCGGGGCATGCCGCCCGCCAGCGCGCCATTGCCCAGAATGCGCGACCCGAGCACCACCTCGAACTCTCCATAAGCGATCATCGCCGTCATGGCCGCGATCAGGCGCGGAGTGTACTGGTAGTCCGGATGGAGCATGACCACGATGTCGGCTCCACGCGCGAGAGCCGCCGCGTAACACGTTTTTTGATTCCCGCCGTAGCCGCGATTGATGCTATGACGGATGGTGTGAAGGCCGAGCCGGCTCGCGAGGTCCGCCGTCCCATCCCGGCTTGCGTCATCGGTCAGGATGACGTCATCTACTACGTCCATCGGTATCTCACTGACGGTACGTTCCAGGGTGCGTGCCGCATTGTAAGCCGGTAGAACGACGGCGACAGCATATCCATTCAGCATCCGTTGTCAGATTCCTCCCGACGAAGTCCAAACTTTATAGCCCGATTCTGCATTTCGATGCGATGAGCAGTTCAAGCGCAGGACGAGAAAAATCCGCCCGAAGTTGCAGGCGCTCTCGGCCCTTTTGGAGCGCACCTTCCGCGGCGTTAAAGGTGAGTTCGCCGGTCCGTCACCCACGCTGATAGCGTCTGAGCACGTCTTCGAGCGTCACCGTGCCTTCGAGTGTGCCTTTCGCCGCGCGGTTCGACACCGGCAGCAGCGGCCACCGCGACAGGTGGCGCAGCGCGGTGTCGAGCGGGAGATCGGGAAAGAGCAATGGGGTGCGCTCGCGCGGCAGCGCCCGCTCGAGTATGGTCTCCTCGGGCTCGCCCTGCCGGAGGCGGCCCAGTTCCTCGGCCGGAAGCACGTAGTAGGTTCCATCGTCCATGCGCACCACCATCGCGCTTTCCTCCGGATGCATGGAAAGCTCGACGGCTGCGGCTTTCAGCGTTTCCCGGCCGCCCAGCACCGGCGCCTGGAGGGGCCGCAAGGCATCTTCCAGGTGGAGACCGACCTCCTCGCGCTGTTCCTCCATGGAAGGCAGGTCCAGGCCGTCCTGATGGGTGAACAATTCAAAAATGGGCGTTGGCTGCAACTGTCGTGAAAGCAGGTATGCGATGGTGTTGGCTAGGATCACGGGCAGGATAATGGAGTAGTTGCCGCTGGTTTCGAGCACCATGAATACAGAGGTAAGCGGCGCGCGCAGGAAGCCCGCGAACAGAACCCCCATGCCGACCAGGGCATAGGAGCCGACCGCCGCCGAGCTGTGCGGCAGCAGGATATGCGCGACCGTACCGACGGCACCGCCCAGCATGGTGCCAATGAACAAGGTCGGCGCGAACATGCCGCCCGGTGTGCCGCTTGAGAAAGAAAGCGTGGTGGCCAGCACCTTGGCCGCCACCAGCGCCAGCAGGAACTCCCACGTGTACTGGCCGTGGAGCGCTTGGTCCATGGTCTCGTACCCCGGTCCCATGACCTGCGGAAAGCCGAGATAGCCGATCAGACCCACCAGCAAACCGGCCACGGCAGGTTGAAACAACTGCACGTTCTCAGGCATCGCGCGTAAGCGGGGGCGCAGCGTGGCCAGCGCCCGAGCAAACACAAACGCGCTCAGCCCGCCCAGGACTCCTAGGGCGGCGTAGGCGGTCAGCTCGCGCGGGCCGCGCAAAGTCACCGAGGGAATGCGGAACATGGGCGCGGAACCCCAAAAAATGCGCGCGACCGATACCGCCGCAATGGCCGCGAGCACGACGGACCCAAGTACCGCGGCGGACCAGTAACCGATGACCTCCTCAATGACGAACAGGATTGCCGAGATCGGCGCGTTGAAAGCCGCGGCGAGCCCCGCGGCCGCGCCGATCGGCGCGAAAAGGCGCAACGACCGGCGTGACAAATGCAGTTTGCGCGCGACGATGGAGGCGACACCCGCGCCGATTTGCAGCGACGGGTCCTCGGGCCCGAGCGAGTGGCCGCAGCCGATGGCGATGGCCGCGCCAATGAATTTGCCCATCACGGTCTTGAACGAGATAAAGCCGTTGTGGATGTACAACGCGGCCTTGGTCTGATTGACGCCCGAACCGCGCGCCCCGGGGAAAACCCAGCGCACCAGCCCGGCGACAAACAAACCGGCGAGCGTGGGCGCGATGAGGAGGCGCGGCTCGTGCGCGTGGGGAGCCGAGCCGAGGGTGAGCAGCTTGATCCACTCAATGGCGACCCGGAAGGAAACCACAAGCAGCCCGGAAAGCACCCCGATGAAGATGGACAGCACGAGAAACATCCGTTCTTCCCGCTTGGGCGCGATCTCCTCAAACGAAAAGCGCCGCGGCTCGAGCGGCATCTGGTCGCCCTCGCTGATGGGGGGCTGCGATGGGAGTGCCTCCGCCGGCTCGGTCTCAACGGGCAGCGCGATTTCGGGCTCGATCACGCCTGCGCCTCTACTTGCCCCGGCGCGCGGGCAATGCGCTCCAGCAGGTCTGCATCGCCAGTCGCCGGGCCGCAGCTGCCGGCGGTGGCGCGTTCGGTTTCATAGGCCAGTTCCAAAACAGTTCCGGCCAAACCGGGGTCGTTCGCCAGCATCCGGGCCAGATCGGGCCCGGACGGCAAAGCCGTCCAGCGTGCCGCCAGGTTCGCGAGCGTCGCTGTCGGCATGACCGCCGGAAGCGCCGGCGAAGCCTTGCGGGCCAGCGGGTTGAGCTGTTGGAGATGGTCGGCAAGCCCGGATAACGCGGACAACGCCGTTCCACGCGCGTCGGGGCCGGTCGGGGCCGGTTTCGCATCGGGCCCGGCAGGAGCGGGCGCATCCCGCCCTGCGGGGCAGGCCAGCAATCGCTGCTCGGCAACTTCCGCGATCCGACTGATACGCTGCGCCCGCTCGTTGTTGGAAAGCGCTTCCGATGGAAACATCGCGAGAACAGCTTCCGCTTCCCGCAGACGCGCCCGGGCCCCGTCGCGGGTTTGCGGGTCCAGTTTGCTGAATCCCGGGTCGGCCGCCGCCTGCGTCAGCAGCGTGCGCTCCTGTGCGTAGCGGCTCAAAGCCTCGGCCGCATGCGCCTCGCCGAGCAAGCCTTGGAGACGCGTCCCTTTGTGCGCGGCCGCTCGCTTATATACGTCCAGCGCATCAGCCGGCCCGTCGGCCTGCTCCAGTAGGCCGCCCACTTCGATCTGCAAGGGATAGTTTTCAGGGCCGTTGCCGGAGGTGATCAGCAGCAGGTTGCGCGCTTCGGCGTCGCGCCCTTGCGCGATCAGATAGTGCGCCAGCTCCAAACGGATGGCACGGCGTTGGGTAAACGCGTCGCCGTTCCAGGTGCCGTCAATCGCCGATTGGAAAAAGTCCACCGCGGCTTGCGGGTTGTTCGCCTGCGCGGCGAGCCTTGCTAGCTGGAGATTGATGTCGCCCGAACCGGGTTCGTCTTCGAGCAGGGTGTTGAAGTAGACCTGCGCTTCCTGGGTGCGCCCCGCCGCGGCCAGGGCCTTCGCAAGCTCGATTTGTAGTCCGTTATCATCCGGCGCATAGGCCAGCGCCGAGTGGAGGTCGTCAATGGCTACCTGCGGCCGCCCGGCCGCGAGCGCCGCTTCGCCGCGGGCGCGCCACCGCGCCTGCAGCATCAGGCGGTGATCGGTGAAGGAATGAAACAGCCCGTAGGTCACGAATGACAGTGCAATCGCAATCAGGAGCAAGCTGCCGAGAGCCGCGCTGTCGAACAGGTACACGCGCTGGCGCTCCCGCCGCTCTTCCCACGTCAGTTGACTCGTCGGCCAGGGCACGCCTGCCTCCAGTTCCTCTTCTACTGTACTTGTCTGAGTCACATTTGCTTGCGGAGGTAACTGCGGCCGGTTCCGGAGTCATCTGACCTGAAATCGATGGCAAGCACTGTTTGGAAGGGTTACATCTCGTTCGGCCTCATTTCCGTGCCCGTGCGCATGTTCGTGGCGGCGCGCGAAGAGCATATCGGCTTCAATCAGATCCACAAGGCTTGCGGCACCCGCTTGAAGCAGCAGCTCTACTGCCCGAATGAGAACGTGGTCGTCGGTCGCGACGAGATCGAGAAAGGCTACCCGGCGGGCGACGGCACCTACGTGCTGATCTCGCCGGACGAGCTGAAGGCGCTCGAAGCCGAGTCGAGCGAAACCATGGCGATTCAGCAGTTTGTCGCGCTCGATGAGGTGGATCCCATCTATTACGAAACCTCATACTATACGGTCGCCGAGGAGCCCGGCCGCCGCGCTTACGCCCTCATGATGCAGGCTATGCAGAAGCTGAAGCTGGGCGCGATTGCGAAGCTCACCTTGCACCAGCGCGAGCAGGTGGTCATCATCCGACCATACGAGCACGGTTTGATCCTGCACACCCTCTACTACCCGGAGGAGGTGCGCGAAATTCCCGAGTACGGCGACCAAGCGCCTTTGGAGGTGCAGGGGGCGGAAATCAAGCTCGCCGAGCAGTTCATGGGTGCCCTGCGCGCGCCGTTCCACCCGAATGCCTTCCATAACGTGTACCAGGAGCGTGTAGAGCACCTGATCGAGCAGAAAGCTGCGGGCGACACGGGGCCGGAATCCCCGAAAAAGCCCAAGCCGCTGGCCCCGGTGATCAACCTGGTGGACGCGCTGCGGGCCTCGCTCGCGCAGAAGCAGGGGAAAGCGCCGCCGCCCGA
>CAXTUV010000127.1:7221-7832 GCA_964247445.1 uncultured Acidobacteriaceae bacterium
TGACCGGCCCGCCATCGTGGCTCAAAAACGGCCTGCCGCGAAGAAGGCAGCCGCGAAAGCGCCCGCGAAGAAACGCCGCGCGGGCTGAAGCAGCTACTCGCGCAGGAGCGGTCCCGTTGAGCGATATGCTTGGCCGCCGACCTCCGTGACCACTTCTGGTAAGGCCGGAGTGCCGGTCAAGATTTCTACCTTCCCCTCGACCAGCAGGATTGTATCCTCCACCTTGCCGCCGAGGCAGCTCGGGTTCCAGGCAAACGCCTGCGGTTCGACCACGACTTCCCGACCGCCGGGGGTCGCGACCCATTCGCGTTCCAGGTACCCGGCCGCTCCTCCCTGATGGTGCAGCTGCTCCTCGCCGGGCACGCCCGCGTTGGCATACGCCTCGGCGGCGACTTGGAACAGCTCGCCCGCGCGGACCCCGGGGCGGGTCGCGTGCTGGAGCGCCGCGTTGACCTCCGCGGCGACTCGGAAGCCCTCGGCAAGCGCGGGCGGCAGTGGGCCGAAATGGACAAACCGCGTTACGGAAGCGGCCAAGCCCCATTGCCGCGCGCACAGGTTCAACATCCCGAACCGCTCGAGCCGTGCTCCGCGCGCGACCGCATGTTTGTAGG
>CAXTUV010000128.1:0-7795 GCA_964247445.1 uncultured Acidobacteriaceae bacterium
GCCAGCAATGACGACACGAAGTCCGTCGGCGGCTTTGACGCCCAAGGCGATGCGTTGCCCGCTGAAATGCTGCCTGCCGCGCTTAAGATCGATGGGGTCGGGTTCACGCTCGCCCCAGCCGGAACCGGCAAGCCGGACGCCGTCACAGCCAAGGGCCAGTCTATCCCTCTGCCGGCAGGCCGATTCAACAAGGTATACGTCCTCGACGCCTCGGCGGACGGCGACCAGAAGGCGACCGTTAAGGTAGGTACAAGCCCCGCCGACCTCACCATTGAAGACTGGAGCGGCTTTATCGGCCAGTGGGATACGCGGATTTGGAAGCCGAAGCCGGATTCTGTTACGCAAGGCGGCCGCTTCGGGACGCCGGAGCGCCAAGTAGCCCTCCGCAAGGACTTTGCCGTCTCCGCCAACCACCAGACATGGGACCTGAAAAACTCCGGCTCCCCGGATTGGTCTCCTAAATACCCGGACGACTACCTCGGCCTTCGCCCCGGCTACGTGAAGCCGGCGACCCTGGCCTGGTACGCCTCGCACCATCACACCGCGGATGGCCTGAACGAGCCGTACCAGTACAGCTACCTGTTTGCGTATGCGCTCGATCTGCCGGCGGGCGCAAACAACCTGACCCTGCCCGAGAATCCGGCGATCCGCATCCTTGGGGTCTCGGTCGCCGAAGAAGAACCGGCCGTCACCCCCGGCCAACCTTTGTTCGACACGCTCGGCATGACCGCGAAAAGCGAGAAGGTCGAGGCTGCCGGGCAGTAGTGCCGCAGACTACAGCTCATCTGCTTTTATTATGCGAACGAGGTTCGCGCGGTCTTCGGCTGCAAGGCGTTCAGTTCGAGGCTCACCATGCCTTGTGCCGCTTGCTCGATCGCGCGCGCTTTGGCGAGGCGCCGGGTCCAGCCGTAGCTGCCGCAGACCGACGCGGACAGCGCGCAAACAACAAGCGAGCTTTGCGACCAGGCGGGCTGTATTTGGAGCAGCACAAACGCGATAAGGAAGCCACGCAGCGCCCACCAGAGAAACGGATCGGGAAAGCCTACAGCCTTGAGCAGACTCTTTTCATTCGGGAATAAGCAAGTCTCGCTGTTTGCGCTGTGGTTGCGCAGGAGAAGATAGGTGCCTACGTCCTTTCCAGCGCGTGCACCTCAAATCGCGGTTACGAATAAATAACTCCGCACGATAATGTTTGAAGAGTCGAGCTGCACACAGTGTTCCTCATGGTGTGGTGCTCTAAGCCGGAATTCATGACGGCTATGCACATCGGTTGTCGTGCGCGGGATTAAAGCTTACAAACCCGCCTGCTCAGTTTTCTGTAATTAAGGAAGATCCTTTGCCGAAAATAGAACAGAAACAGTTCACCTGCCGGCGCAGATAGGTACCTCCTAAGTTTTATGAATGTTTGCCGCGGTTCAGATGCAGCGTGTCAGTCACCTCGTAGGTATTACGTAGCACGGCGAAGGTGCTGTAACCGCCCTACTTTCCAATTAACGAGAGGTTCTGAAAGGAGCTGTTTGCATGAAGCTTTCCGAAGCCTTACTCATTGCTGAGACAGCCGCCACAATGCTGTGTATCACGGCTTGCTCTCAGGTTCCGGCCAGCTATATTACTTCGGAGTAGCGCGCGGAGGAGCTTGAATGCAGCCTCGCATCCATGTACTTCCTTCAAGATAGAGCGGCGCTCCGCGCCACCCTGCCGCAGCGGATGATCGACCTCCACGTTCCGGGAGCAACCATCGCCGCCATCCATAACAGGCGTGTAGATTAGGCGCGGGGGTATGCGTCGCCGCGATCGGCGGTCCTACCGTCACGCCCGAAACGCTTTTCGCCGCAGAATCGATGAGTAAACCCGTTACCGCGCTGGCGGTGCTGAGGCTCTACGAGCAGCGACGGATCGCCCTGGACCGCGATGTCAAGGCCAATACATGAACGCGCGCGTCTCACCTCGGCCGATCTACAGGGAGCGGAGCCATGCTTTAGGTGTTGTTCCGAGCGTCTCGCGAAACATCCTGGACGAAAGTGCTCGGCTGGCTGTAACTGATGTTGTAAGCGGCTTCCTTGACTGAATACCCAGTGACCAATAGCTCGACAGCTTTCGTTAATTTTGCCTGGCGTCGCCAAGCCTCAAAGCTCGTGCCGACTTCTTTTCGGAAGAGCCGCTCGACGGTTCGGACTCCGACGGCCGTCTCAACGCATGGCGATGTCAACGGCCTCGGTACGGCTTGCAAAGCAGCCTGCGCTACGGCGAGAGCTCGCCTGTCTCGCGGGAGCGTGATAAAAATCGGTACCTGAGAAGCCTTGCGAACCTGACTTACGAGTAAGTCGCGGAGCGCATACTGGTACCTGTCCCGCGTATGTAGCTCGTCTACCTGCACGGCTTCCAGGATTAGCTCCCGCAGCAGCGGCATAACGTGCAGCACCGCGCAAGTCGTTCAACGCGGGCACCTAATCCCAGCCGTAGATAGAGGGTGCGCATTGCAGCAGGTCCCGGCATGCGGATCCGGTGCCCGATTCGGGCCGGGACCTACAAGGCGAGCTGAGGCGGGAGCAGTTATCTGCTTTGTTCGGAAGACACTTCCATGACACCACTGGCTGCATAGATCAGCTGATCGGCCCCATGCGCGTGTTCTGTCACCCGCCACTGGGCTGGATATTCGTAAGCCAGGGTCGCGATTGAAACACCGCGTCCGGGATCGTACTCCGTCAATGAGTTTTGCTGTCGTAATCGGTGCAGTATGTCGAAGCCGCGGTCTTGCGACAACCGGCGTGGAGGCTCATCATGCATCCATGTCACAGGATTCGGGACTCGGCAAGTACAACATCATCGGCTTCATCACAATCGTGGACGTGCCGCGCGCCAAGCAGTTCTACCAAGACATTCTCGAGCTTAACCTGGTCGCGGAACAGCCTCCATTTGCGCTTGTGTTCAGGCGCACGGTCTCATGCTGCGCCTGGGCATGGCGAAAGAGCTTACCCTGCACACGGAACGGTGCTCGGTTGGCAGGTGCCGGAGATTGTCGCAACCGTTCAGGACTTAGTGGAAGCTGGCGTCAGGTCCGAGCACTTCGAGGGAATGCCACAGGACGAGCTCGGTGTCTGGAGCTCACCTACCGGCGCGAAGGTGGCGTGGTTCAAAAATCCCGATGGGAATCTGCTCAGCATTTCAGAACGTCCGAAATGGAGCTAAGCGGGCTCACTCCTCCTTTGCGGTGCAATCTTCAAAATCTACGGCTCTAGTCGTCTATTGGAGAAGCCGCATGAAAGGACTTGCGACCTCCTTCCTATAGCTGGCGGTGGCTGCAGCACGATGGGCGCCCTCCAGAGCTGGAGCATAAAGGCCGCCCAGATAGCTAAACGCAAGCTGCTGCGCCGGATGCATAAGCGTGCTTGCGGTTTCACCGCTTCGGCAGGTGCGCTCCAGGCTGAGCCGTCCCTCATCCGAGATCAGTGACCAAAGCAGAGATTCCATATTAACCAGAACTGCTGGGTTCGTTTCTCGTCTCGCTGTTTCCCATACCAGCGGAACCGCATCAGGGTCTTTTTCTTGAACCAGGAACGCGGCAGCCTCGATACGCAGTTCCAGATTGGAAGCTGAGAGAGCTTGGAAACTTACTCCCGCTCCCTACTGTCTTCTGCGGCCAACACCTCCCGAGCCGAGGGCGGCCGTCCGCGCGGAAGCCTGGTGCGCTTCGCGCAAAAAATCACATCAACAGCTGCGCCGGATAAGTCGCTTTGGGCACTGTACGTGTGGCGAGACGCCGGGCTCTGATGAGCAGCTCGGGTGATGAATATCGGGATGAGATACTTTAAGCTACCGCTGGGAAGCAATTCTTGGTGGATCAGTACTAGCACCGGGCAAAAGCACCCCGGCCGTATCTTCCTACTCGGTCCTTAACTTAGTTCTAAATGGTGCCGGGAGGGGGGGGGTCGAACCCCCACGAGGTTGCCCTCGGCGGATTTTGAGTTGCTCCGCAAAACCGCAAGTCTAACAAAACAAAACGAATTGAAGCATAATCTAGTGTAACCCTAAGTAGTTGAGCCACCGTAGTTTAGATTATCTTATCGTATGTGACAAAAGCTGATGTGTGTACCGGGAAAGTACTTGCGAATTCGTGTGGACGTAGCTTCACCTTCATTGCAGGCGAACAGCGAATAATTGTTCAAAAGCCACCAAGTCCGTACGGAGCGGAGGCGGTCTGCTGACTAGCGGGCAACCATCGAAGTTTTGCGCTACTGGGCGAAGTCAGGGTTTTCATTCACCATGCGGCACATGGCCGGTATGTAAACGCGGAGAGGAGTCGAACCGGCCGCTTAAATAACGCAAGTTTTTAAGGGTATAATCCCGCATAACGAAAGGTGGGTGATTCCTCTTGAAGAAACCGACTCTGGCAGACCTGCTCGTAAGCGGCATTCCTCGTGATCTTCTTTTAGCCGTCGAAGAAGGATTAACTGCTGGCGCAGTCCGGGCTTTCCAAGCGTCGCGTGGCGCGGATGCAGGTCACCTCCCGCATGTACTGGGTCAGAACCGCCATTTTCAGATGAATGAGACCTACCATCGGGCGCTCGAAGCAAATGGTGCCGCACCCACTCCGATTAGAGGAAGCGCCATCATCACGGGCAGCGCAGGCGTGTTCACGCTGGGTCGCCTGAACACACGCGAAGACGTATGGGCCAGTGCGAGACGCAGCGGGTGAGGAGCTTTCACCCGACGACCTCTCCGACGACGACGTTGCTTTGGAACCACTTACCATTGGCAGCAAAATCAAGGTGCTACTCGTGGATGTCGACCGTATCAAGTGGGCGCAGGAGTTGCGCGAAGACCAGGAGCGACTCTCCTCTCTGCTTGCGGAGGCGGAACGCATCGCGCCCGAGCGTGATGCAAAGCTGCAAGAGCTGAAGAGCTTCATCCTCGGAAAATGCAGCTCCCCTTTCAACGAGGGCAACCGCAAGCTGCTGGTGTTTACAGCATTCGCGGATACGGCGGACTACCTCTATCGCGAACTCGCGCCGTGGGCAAAGGCAGAGCTCGGAATCGATAGCGGTCTCGTAACCGGCACAGGACATAACCGTTCGAACCTGCCACGTCTCCGCGCAGATTTCACAGGCGTCCTTACAGCCTTCTCTCCTCGCTCCAAAGAGCGTCCTGCGCAACTAGCTTCAGACGGCAACATTGACTTGCTTATTGCGACCGACTGCATCTCCGAAGGGCAAAACCTGCAAGACTGCGACACGGTGGTGAACTATGACATCCACTGGAACCCTGTGCGCATCATTCAACGGTTTGGCCGTATTGATCGCCTGGGCTCGCGCAATGCAGCCATTCAGCTCGTCAACTTTTGGCCCAATATGGAGCTGGAGGAGTACATCGGCCTGGAGCAGCGTGTTACCGGCCGCATGGTGCTGCTCGACGTTTCCGCGACAGGCGAAGAGGATCTCATTCGCGAGCAGGCGCGCGACGCGATGAACGATCTGGAGTACCGGAGAAAGCAGCTTCTGCGCTTCCAGAGTGCGGTACTCGATCTGGAAGACCTGTCTAATGGCATCTCGATCACCGACCTTACCTTGAAGACTTTCGGCGTGATCTGGCTGCATTTCAGAAGCAAAATCCTGGAACGCTTGAGAGTCAGCTTCCTGGCCGCCTCGCTCCGATATTTAGCGATGGAGACGAACTGCCCCCGGGAGCCATCTTCTGCTTGCAGGCCGCGGGGCAGACTGCGTTGGACGCGGTTGAGCCGGGTTATCCGCTCGCCCCGTACTACCTGGTATACGTTGGCGACGATGGACGCATTGTCCTTCCATATACGCAGGCCCGCCTGACGCTCGCTTCCCTCAAGCGGGCATGTTCGCCAGCCGTAACCCCGGCAGAAGTGCAGGCAGCAGCGTGGGGCGCGTTCGACCGGCGAACCGGATCGGGCGAGCGCATGGAGCACTATCGGGGGCTACGCGCCAAGGCCGTCGTGCACATCACAGGTAAGCGCGAGGAACGCGCCATCGCCAGCCTGTTCTCGCCGGGCGGGGCGCATGCCTCAAGCGGCGAGTTCGCAGGAATGGACGATTACGAGGTCATGACGATCCTGGTCGTGCTGCCACATGAGTGAGCCTTCTGTGCCGGTCGCTACTCCCGCTCTGCCCGGCATCGATAGCGTCTATGCGGCTTTGGAGCTTCCTGTTGAGGCTGCTCTGAACCAGCGAGTCCCCAAGAAACTTTTCCTGGAGCAGCTCGCCGCACAGCCGGGCACCACTGCCGCCGATAAGAAGCTGGTTCG
The DNA here is from genome assembly GCA_964247445.1 of uncultured Acidobacteriaceae bacterium. Classification (GTDB taxonomy): domain Bacteria; phylum Acidobacteriota; class Terriglobia; order Terriglobales; family Acidobacteriaceae; genus EB88. The sequence continues at coordinate 6,269 of CAXTUV010000128.1, forward strand.
GGAGGACCTGGGGGAGTTTCGCTGGCTTGCCTCGCTCAAGCCCGGCTTTATCGGGCTGGCCGCCTACGCCGATGACACCCACGAGTACACGGAGATCGCGGTGCTCGCTGTCGTGACCCGCGCTGAAAACCAGTCTGCTACCCGAATCGAGCGCCTGGCGCAGTTGATCCATCGCGCCGTGCCATATCCGGTCCTGCTTTTCATCGAGACGCTGGATTCACTCACGTTCTCGCTCGCGCACAAACGTAAAACCTTAAACGTCGATGCCGGAAAGCCTGTGCTGGAAGAGATGCGCTCCGTTTGTCTGCGAGGCGAATCGGCGAGTGGCCGTCTTGTGGCCGACTTACTACAGCAACTCGGGCTGTCAGGGCTCAATCTGCCTGTGCGGGATATGTTCATGCGTATAGCGGCTGGATGAACCTATTGGTTGCATTCGATTCCGCGCTCTGGCTCCAGCGGCTCGGAAGTTACACGGAACTTCTCCCGCTCCACTCGTCCGATGAGGCGGATCGACATCGCGCGGCACAGGTGGAGTTGGACCGCCTGGCGCGAGAGGAAGCCACGTTGCGAAGCCGCGTGGCGGTAGAGCGGCAGTTGGCTCGGCGGGTAGAATGGAACCTTGCGTTGAAGAATCTGCTCGCGCGGCGTACGGAACTACTTTCACTGTTGTTGGCATAGTTTCCGCGCTGTGTATGACGACTTTGTTCTTGTTGAGGTGCCCCCGCTTTGGAACCGATTGCCGTCCACGATCCACTGAGTCAGTCCGCCGATCTCACAGCTGAGAACATCGAGCGCCTGCGCGAACTCTTTCCGCAGGCCGTGGCGGAGGATGCCGGGCCGAATGGTACCATCTCGCGGCGCATCGACTTCGATGTGCTTCGTGAATTGCTAGGTGGGGAACTGGCTACGGGCGAGGAAAAGTACGGCCTGAACTGGCACGGCAAGCGTGCAGCTCGTCGCCTGGCGCTTACGCCCTCCACAGGCGCGCTGCGGCCAACTCCTGAGGAGTCCGTCGATTGGGATACGACGCAGAACCTGATGATCGAGGGCGACAACCTCGAAGTGCTGAAGCTATTGCAGAAGTCCTATGCGGGCAAGGTCAAGATGATCTACATCGACCCTCCATACAACACGGGAAGTGATTTCGTCTATGAGGACGATTTCAAACGCCCTATCGAAAACTACAAGCAGATTACCGGCCAAACAGATAGCGAGGGAGCCAAGCTTACCACCAACCCTGAGAGTTCGGGTCGTTTCCACACAGACTGGCTGAACATGATGTACCCGCGCCTCGCGGTGGCTAGAACGCTGCTGAAGGAAGACAGTGTAGTTCTTGTCGCAATAGATGATGGAGAGTGCCACAATCTTCGCTTACTGCTGGATGGCGTCTTTGGAGCAGAAAACTATGTAGGCACCTTTGTGTGGGAAGGAGGGCGCAAGAATGATGCCAAATTGGTCTCCATTGGGCGTGATTACACCCTCATCTATGGCCGCAATTTTTCAAAGCTCCGAGAGCGCAAGGTCAAG
>CAXTUV010000129.1:0-4166 GCA_964247445.1 uncultured Acidobacteriaceae bacterium
CGGCAAGGGCGGCGGAGCTTGCTGGAGGCCGGCGACGAGCAGCAGCGCGGAAAGCCACATGGCAGGGAGTTTACGCCCGCTTGTCAGCACCCGTCGCCTCCGACGAGCAGCTTCCCGCGGGGTCGATACTGCTCAGTGGAGTCACACCAGCGATGGTGGTGAATCGACCCAGCTTTTGAAGTAGGCATGCCTGCTTGCGTAAAATTGTTATATGAAATTAATTCGCCTTTTATTCGCTACTCAGGTAGGATCGAAGGTGCTTTGCGATGCTGTCGTGAGGCGACCCCGAACGATGATGAGCCTTCCGAGCCGCCGTGCCCTTCTCTGTCCGCGTTGCCTCGCGCCCGTCTCGGTGGTGACGGCGCACACTGCCAGCTACTACGACCCCCATTTCACCCATAGCTGCGGCTTCAAGGGCGTGCTGCGCTGGAGCCGTCCCGCCCGGGCGCGGCGCACCTCTCCAATGACAAAGCCTAAGCGCCTGAGGCCCACGCAGTGCATCCAGACTCCCAAGCAGCCGGTTGCCGCTAAGGGGAAAACAGAACTTCAGGAACGCGGTGCCGCGACGGCCCGGATGGCACAGCGCAACACCGCGCCCGCGACAAAGCTGAGGGCGGTGAAAAGCGGAGCGGCGCAATCCGGAGCGGCCGGAGGGCGGCCTGCCGTATCACAGGTGTTACCTAAGCAGTCCTGCGCGCAGCCTGCGGGAAGCAGCCGAAAGCCTGCCGCGATGTCGAAGGCGAGCAGGGCTGGAACCGCGCCTAAAATCGCTGTCGGCCCGGCACAGCGCGCGACCGAAGCCGCACCGACGCGTCCTCTACTCGCGAAGGCCTCTTCAGGTACGTCCGCGCGCCCAGGATCGAAGCGCGCCTCCTCAAGTACGGCACGTAGGCCCGCAAGCTCCCACCCAGCGAAGAAAAGCGACAAGCGAAAGGGTCGAGCACCACGAAAGCCAAACGGTCCGCAACATTCAGCCGCATCACGGCCCGTGCAGGAAAAACCCGTAGCTGCCGTATCTCGTCGCAAAGCAAAACCTCAGGCGGCAGCCCCGACTTCTACAAAGTCGAGGCACCGCGCTGCATAGGTTTCAAGTTAGAGCCGTTCAACATGCCGGGCGCGAAACTATCAACACAAATCGGGCAGCTCTACGCCTTCAGGCCAACTACCTTATTCTTCGCCCCGGTTGCCGAACAGGTTGAGCACGGCGAGAAAGATGTTAATCCCGTCCAGAAAGATACCGAGCGCGAGTTCAGGCGCGGTAGCTCCATCGCCTCCGGCCCGGACGCGCGCGAAGTCCCCGACGGTGAGGAGCGAGAACACTCCCAGCACCAGCCAGTCGAGCGTGGTGGGACGAACGAAATGGAAGAACGCGGAAGCCAGCGAAAGCACGACCAGGCCGATCAAGAGAAAAGTCGCTACGCCGAGCAGCTTGCGGTAGTTGACCGAGACCGCGTAAGCGATCGTTCCGAGCATGGCCATACCGACCGCGGTGGTCATGGCGGCGGTTCCGACCAGGTGCGCCCCCCCATGGTGGAGGTAGCGCGCGATGGTTGGGCCGAGCCCTACGCCTTCAAGCAGCGCGAACAAGTAAAGCAGCGTCATCTGCCGAGCCGGATTCGCCCTGACCGCGCGAATAGCGAACAGAGTCGCGAAGTTTACAAGTAGGATCAAGGTCGCGAGCCCGGGCGCGATAGAAAGCGAGACATAGCTGCCGGCCGCGGCGAGCGCGAAGGCAACGCTGACCAGGCCGAGCACCTTGCCGAGCAGCCGGGAGGTTGTGTCCTGCCGGGTAAGCACCTGGCCGCCATTCAAGGTGCCGTAAGAAGGAAGAAAAGAGCCGGTTTGCCGCATAGGTTCATTCTAGTCCCCTGGAGAGCGAGGACTTACTTCTCCTCGTATGTTGTCCATGGCAAGTATGTATCAGGACCGGGAAGTACACTCCTGCGTCCTCCCTACGCACGATGCCGTCATTCCTGCTTAGCGCGCATACCTGCGCCGCCGGGAGGCCGTTCAGCGGCAAACGTAGGGCGGCCCTCAGATAGAAAACGCAGATTGTGGACGGGTAGTCGGTCGCCCAATTTTGTGTGCCCGTGATGATTCAGTCCATAAATCTATTCGTCATGGCTGCCCGCAAAAGCTAGCCCCCTACATTCGGCTGACCTGCATGCGAAGTCCGGTTGGGCAGCTCACCTCTTGCCTGAACTCTTCCCGGCTCGCAGGAAGAGCCGCCGTAGCGACCCCTCCCGCGACCGCACAAAGCTATTTCACGGTCAGTCCGGGCAGTGCCGCCGTCCCTTCCTGCCGCACCGCGTCCAGCTTGGCCGGGTCGAGCCCCAGTCCCTCCAGGATGGTCGGCGCCACCTGAGCCGTTGTTACCGGCGCCGACACGACAGCCGCCCGGAGATACGGGTTGGCCACCAGCAGCATGACATTTGTGTCGTCATGCGAGAAGCCGCCGTGTTCTTCCTGCTTCTTCTTGCTGTTTGAGTACGTCACGCCCACATTCGGCGTCACAATGATGTCCGGCGTCCGCGGGTCCAGCCCAGGCCCAAGCCCGGGCGCGTTGTAGTTCAACGCGAGCGTCGGCCCGTAGAAGATTTCTCCCAGCCCAATCCCGGCGGCGTTGCTTTCAAGCGTGTTAACAGCACTGCTCACGCTCGCGCCCTGTTTCAGCCAAAGCAGGGAGATATCATCCTCCGTCGGTCCGATGCCTGTTGCGTTCGCCGGTGATTCCGAGTCGGGTAGCTCGCTCGCGAGCAGCGTCGCCGGCGTGACCGTGCCGTTTCTCTTGTAGAGGCTCGGGTCGATCGGGGACTGCCCGTGCTTGGCCGTGATGATGATGGCTGTATCGGCGTAATTGCCTGAATCCTTAAGCGCGTTCACCATGTCGCCGATCGCCGCGTCCGTATATTCGATCTCTTTCAGAAGTTCGGCCGACGGCACCCCGGCGGCGTTCGTGTAGCCGCCCTTGGTGCTGCCTTCAATCAGTTTCTGGCCCACGCTCACCACCTGAAAGTTCATCCCGAACAAGGTCGGGACCGGGGCCGAGCCTGCCCCCAGGTGCGTCTTGCCCGCGATTTCATTCAGGATCGAGTTCACCTTGAGTTGGTCGTAGCACTTGATGTTCGCGAAGCTGTTGGTCCAGGAGCTCAGGTCCGCGCCCGCGTCCGGGACCGTCGAGCAGGACTCGCCGGTCGACAGCTTTACTCCTGGCAGCGCGACCACGGCCGAGTTGATCTCGGGCGCATAGTAGTCGTTTACGAACTGCCCGCCCGGCCCGCCGATCGACGCGTAGGAGGGGTGCTTGTCCGTCCAGGCTGTGTACCCGCCGGCTTTTTGGATGACCGAGTACACGGAGTTCACCCGCACGAAGTTCCACGGGTAGACCGGCGCGCAGCCGGCGGCCGGGTCTCGCGGCAGCTTCTTCGGGTCAATCGACGCGGCCGTCCCGTCGGTCAGCGAAGCCCCGGGCGCGCCGCCGTTCAACTTGGTCTGGTCGATGTCGATGCCTTCCTCGTATTCGGTGGTCGTGCCGGTCGGGGCTGCATTCGGCGTGCAAGGACCGGCTGCTACGCCGTTGCCGGTTGTCGCCGCCGGAGGGTCGAGCGAGCGGTCATACGCTACGTCGTAGTACACGCCCATGGTCTTCGGCGTGGCGCCGGTGACGAGTGTCATCAGCCCCGGGAAGGAGTCCGAGGGCTTGGAGGTCGAGGCCGCCACGTAGTTCACCCCAGTTTGCCCAAGCGCCGCCATGTTGGGGCAGTAGGACCCGCCGCCGTTGACGCCCTGCACGCCTTGCGTGCAGTTCAGGTAGTCGACCGCATGCATGCCGTCGATGCTGATCAACAAAACATGCTTCAACGGGCTTGCACTCAACCCGCTGTTCCCTTGCGCATACCCCGGACCCGCGGCAAACACGGCAAGCGCCGCGCTCGCCGCACCGAACAACTTGTGTGACATAAACCCCTCCGCTGTTGTTCATACCAGCCCGGCTCACACGGAGGTGTTACGAAGCGATGAAACTTGCGGACGGGCCGGAACCGAAAAGATTCAGAAACAAGGGCGCATGAGCGCGGAGTTCTCCGTAAGCTGCTAGAGTTTTGACAGCACCCACCGGCATGCCCGAAAAGCCGAGCGGGTCGGGGCTCGGAGGTCATCCGGATGCG
>CAXTUV010000129.1:4176-6426 GCA_964247445.1 uncultured Acidobacteriaceae bacterium
CTATACGCGGCAGGGGCTCGGGCACAAACCCAGCTGACCGTGGATGCGGGTGTTCCCTTGCACGTCACGCTTGTGAAGACGGCGGGGATGAAGGCAGGCGCGCCGGTCGAGGGTGTTCTGACCGAGCCGGTGTGGGTGTACGACCGGATGGTTTGGCCGAAAGGCGCGGTGGTGCGCGGGGTAGTCGCCTCCCTTGCGCCGCTGGGAGGGCAGGACCGGCTGGAAGCGCGGCTGAACGGCGACCTGACCCCCTTGAAGGTACCGACGCTGCGCTTTACCAGTGTGCGGGCGGACGGGCGAGAAACTTCCCTGGATGCCGAAGGCGGAGAGCGGCAAACGCAGGCGGTACGGTTCATGGGGGAGAAGAAGCACGGCATCCGGGAGATGGTGCGGGGGCTGATGCAGGAAAAAATCAACTCCTTTCGCGACCAGGTAACCGCGCCGGGCAAGCGGGACCGCATCCTGCGGCTGACCTACAACCAGCTGCCGTACCACCCACAGAGAATTTGGCAAGGGACTGAGTTCGTGGCGGAGGTACAGCAGCCCGTAAGGTTTGAAGTGCCGGACGAGACCGGTCCGAAACTGGTGGACGCAGCAGAGCTGGCAGGCAGCTTGCCCCCGGCGACAACCGTGCATGCGCGGCTGCTCACGGCGCTTGACTCCAACTCGACAAAGCAGGGTACCGCGGTGGCCGCTCTGGTGACCGAGCCGGTGTGGAGCGCGAACCAGGAGCTGATTCTCCCGGAAGGCGCGCGCCTTAGGGGAACGGTGCTGCGGGTCAAGCCGTCGAAGAGCTTCGGCCGTAACGGGGCGCTCCGGTTCACGTTTAAGGATGTTCAGATGCAGTATGAAACAGCGGAGAAGCTGCGGGGAACGGTCGTCGGGGCGGGAGGCGCGGCTGACGAAAATCTGACGGTGGACGATGAAGGCAATGTCCAAGCGCAGCCGGCGAAAAACCGGTTCGCCGCGCCGCTGCTGCTGGCTGCATTGGCCGCAGGCGGTCATGACTCGGACGGCGGCGTGGGGCGGCAGGTCGTGGCGGCAAATGGACTGGGCATTGTGGCGCGCATCATCGCCGCAACCACCTCAAGCCCAAACGCGGCAGCGGGTTTTTGGGGCTTATGGGTTCGCGAAATCCGTGTATCTGCGGTTTTTACGCGCCGGTAAGCCGGTGGCTTTCCCCAGGGATACCGCGGTCGAGGTGGAGTTTGGAGGACGGTAAGAGCCTTTTGTTGTATGGGTGGATACACTCATCCGATTCTTCCCAGCCCGATGCCGATCACGTAGGTCACGACTCCTTCGGCGGCTCCCACGAGGGTCATTTCGAGGCCGCTGCTCCACCAGGAACGAATGGTGATCAGTGACTTCGCGGCCCCGACAGCGAAATGCGCGACGAGCGAAACGACCGCAGCCGCGATAATCGCGGGAATCCCGGCCATGAAGAAGAACGGGATGATCGGGATGAAAGCACCCACGGCGGTGGACAGCGCGCCTGACAGGGCGGAAACCAGGGGCTTACTGAGGCCTTCTTCCGTCGTATTCATGCGCTCGCGCGCGAGCGCATGAATCAACTGCTCCCGATCCTTGCTCAAACGTTCCACAAAGCGGTGGGCGTCTTCCTCCGGCAGTCCCTTGATTTGATAGCTGAGCGAAAGCACTTCGCGTGCTTCCGATTCGTTGTATTCGACCGCTTCCCGCTCGCGGGCGTATTCGGCTTCAAAGATTTCCCGTTGGCTTTTCGCGGCGAGGTAAGCACCCGAACCCATGGAAAGGGCGCTTGCCGCCATGCCGGCGATACCGGCAATCAAGACGAAGCGGCTGTTGCCGGTGGTCGCGCCGGAAACCCCGGACACGATGCCGAAGATCGATCCCAAGCCGTCATTGACGCCGTAGATCGCATCGCCGACCCAGCCCGCTGCCTTGGAACTGCCTTTGGTTCTGGCTGCCAGCAGGTTGTCGAGAGCTTCTTGTGCCTGGGCCGGTGTCGGTGCGGGTAGGGGTCCGCGAGGGCGGATGAGATTGCCCAACGTCCGGTAATGCTCCCGCTCATCATAGATGACTTCATGGAGAACCGCGATGCTCGGCTCATCCCGGAGTTCGGTCAGCTGCTTGCCATATTTGCCGATGTCTCGGCTTTCCTCGATTTCGAGGCGACGCAGCGCCAGATCGCTTCCTCCGATGCGGCTTGCCAAGGAATCCGCCTCCCCCGAAGTGCCGCCTCGGTACGCCAGAGCGGGGCCGTCCAAGGCC
>CAXTUV010000129.1:6436-7783 GCA_964247445.1 uncultured Acidobacteriaceae bacterium
GTGCTTTTCAGCAGCGGCGAGCCCTCGCAGGGCATTGCGGCGCTGCGGATCGGCTTCCTGCTCCGCCAAAGCTTGGTACGTGGCGTGGCCTTCCATTTCGGCTTGCCAGTTCGCTTCAAGGGCAGCCAACAGCTTAGCCTTGCGCTTCTCGTCCATCGCCCATCCTCAAGAACAAGCCTTGAGACGACGAATGTCCAGGTATCGGAAGTACGACTGAACAGGTGCGTAATCCCGACCCCTTCAGGGCAAACCACCCCAGACGAGTCCAAACCCCGCGCTCATGAGAGCCCGGGCGGCGCGGCTTAGCGGGCGCGCGGCCATGGATGCTTCTTCGCTACATAGTGCCCGACAAGCCAACCTGCCGCGCCTCCCAGCAGCACGTCGGAAGGAAAGTGCTGCTCGCCGAGTACCCGCGTCAGGCTGGTCGCGGTTGCCGCGGTGTAAACACCCGCCTGCACCCATCGGGACGGGTACTCCTCGGCAAGCACGGCCGCGGTGGCCCAGGCCAATACGCTGTGCGAAGAAGGAAATGACCCGTTGGCCCCTGCGCTGCCCTGGAAAAACAAACCGCGCCCGTTGTCCTGAAAAGGCCGCTCGCGGAAGAACACGAGCTTTAAACCTTGCTCCACCACCACGCCGTCGGCCAACGCCTCGGCCCCCAGCAGCCCTGCTTCGCGGGCATGCTCATCGCTCTCGTAATAGCCCAGGCCGAACAAGACCGCGGGGGTGGCGGCAAAACCTCCGATAAGCACGTTCGACAGGTTGACATTGGCCTGGTTGAACCCGGGATCCCGGCTCACCACCGTCGTGGCGGTCCGGCTGTCGGTCGCGATGGCCGCCGCAGTCGCTGCCGCCAACGGTGCAAGCCATGCCAGGTCGCGGGTGCGGAGGCGCGCCGGGCTCGTCCAAACCGCTTTTTGATCTTTCAAGATATCGAGCGGGAGATGCCGGACCGTGAGTTCAGGCGCATCCGGCAGTTTTCCCTGAGCGCCCGCGCACACCGGGACGACTCCCAACAGCAACCGGCAAGCTGCCCGCGCGGCCGCTGCGCTTACATCCGTGTATCTCAGACTCCACCTCGCTCCTCCTACCCTGCCCTAGAGCAAGGGGACTCCATGCACTTGTAAGCGAGAAGCGGATCAAAGAACAATGGGGCAGCGCACCCCGAAACGGCATTGTTTGATCCGCCGGATACCGCTGCCGAGTGGAGCCGCTTATCTGCGCGCCTGCCTTTTTGGGTGTCGGCGGACGAACTCCGGGAGCTACTGTTGCTATGTCCTGGCTGTTCTGGTCCATTCTTTCAGCGCTCTTCGCCGCGGCTACAGCCCTGCTGGCGAAGCTCGGCGT
>CAXTUV010000130.1:0-4982 GCA_964247445.1 uncultured Acidobacteriaceae bacterium
TGTCCTCGGCATACACAATGCCGTCCTTGCCCACGCGCCGCGCCGCGCGCACGGCACGGCGGGTCGGGCAAGGGGACGTGCAGGCGCGCATCGACTGGCCCCGCAACGATGAGCTCGGCACTCTCGCGACCGAGTTCAATCGTCTTGCCATCCGGCTGCGCGATCTGCGGGAAACGGAAAGCGGGCGGCGCGCCATGGAGCTGCAGCTTTCAGCCGCGGTGATTCAAAGCCTGTTCGAGCCGGTGATCGTCACCGACGGACGCGGGCAAATTCTGAAGCTCAATAAGGCGGCGCGGGCGCTGCTGGGCGAAACCGCCGACCGCGGCGCGCTGAAGCAAACGCCGGGCGGCGAGCAGATTCTTCAAACCATCAGCACGGCCGTTGCCTTTCAGCAGACTGTCGGGGGCGGTGACGACCACGCGCTCGCTCCGGTCCGCTTGGGACCGCGGGACAGCAACTATCGCCTGCGCACCACGCCCATGCGCGACAACGAGGGGCACCTGCTCGGCGCGGTGGCGGTCTTGGAGGATGTCACGGAGCTGCAAGCGCTGGATCGCTTCAAGACGCGATTCCTCTCGATCGCTTCCGGCAAGCTGCGCGACCCGCTCGAAAAGCTGCGCGTGGCCATCCACGCCCTGGCGCGCGGCTACGCGGGCGAGCTCAAGCCGCTGCAAGCCGATGTAGTCGAGGGCGCGCAGGCCGAAGCGGAACGCATGGATGACCTGATGGCCGACCTGTTCGCCGTCGCCGAGATCGATACCGGCCGCCGCGCCTTCCGTTTAGAAGGCCTGCGTCCGCTCGACATTCTGCGGGAAGCGCAAACCTCGGTCCGGACTTTGGCGGAGAAGCGCGGCGTTACGGTTGAGATCGAAGCCTACCCCGACCTCCAACGTGTGCAGGCCGACCGTCGGGCGCTTCGGTCGATCTTCGAGAACCTGCTCAGCAACGCGCTCCAGCATACCCCCGGCGGCGGCTACGTTCGTCTGCGGGCAACCGAGGCCAAGAGCCTGGTGCGGTTCAGCGTTTCCGACACGGGACAAGGCATTGAGCCCGAGCGGCTGAATACGATCTTCGGCCGGCTCAACTCCGGCTCAGCCGAGGGCACCGGCCTGGGGCTGGCGCTTGTGCGGCGGTTGGTGGAAGCGCAGGGCGGCACCATCCAGGTGGAAAGCCGGGTAGGCGCGGGGTCTACGTTCACCTTCACGCTTCCGGCTGTTGCGCTCGTTGAGACCAGGCACCCGGTCGAGGCCGGCTGAGCCGTGTCGGAGCTTTCCAAGCCGCTCGAAGAAGCGCAGGCGGCCCGCTTGCGCGTGTATATCGGCATGGCACCCGGCGTGGGCAAAACCTATGCCATGCTGGAGCACGCCCACGCGCTCCAAGAGGCCGGCGTCGATATCGTCATCGGTTTTATCGAGCCGCACGGCCGCGCGGATACCCTCAAGCTGGTCGCGGGTTTAGAAGAGGTTCCACGCAAAAAAATCGATTACCGCTCAGTACAGCTTGAGGAGATGGACCTGGAAGGCATCCTCGCCCGGCGGCCCCACACCGTGCTGGTCGATGAACTGCCCCACACCAACGTGCCGGGTTCGCGCAACCGCAAGCGCTACGAGGATGTACTGGAGCTGCTGGATGCGGGTATCAACGTGGAAACCGCGGTCAACGTGCAGCACTTGGAAACCCTGGTGGACTCGGTCGCGCGGTCGGCCCGCGTCCAGGTGCGGGAAACGGTTCCGGACAGCTTTCTGCGTCGCGCCGATGAGGTCGTCAATGTCGACATCTCGGTCGACGAGCTGCGCGGCCGCCTCCGCGCCGGAAAAATCTATCGGCCCGAGAAGGTCGAGCAGTCGCTTGCGAATTTTTTCCGCAAGGGTAACCTGACCTTGCTGCGCGAGCTCGCGCTGCGTACCACGGCTGAGCAGGTCAGCGTCGCGGCCGCGGAGTACCGGCGGGCGCAAGGCCTGGAGCAGGCGCCGGTTCCTGAAAAGGTCATGGTCTGCCTCAGCCACCGACAGGGAACGGAACGGCTCATCCGCACCGGCGCGCGTATCGCCGGACGCTTGGCGACACACTGGTATGCCGTATACGTACAGGGGGCACGCGGGCACAGCCCGGAAGACACCGAAGCCGCGGTTCGCCTGGAAGACTACCGGCGCATGGCCAAAACTCTAGGCGCGCATATCGTGACGCTCGAAGACAAGAATGTAGGCCGCGCGCTGATCGAGTTCGCCAAGCGGGAAGCCATCTCGCACGTGGTATTCGGCCAAGCGGCTCGCTCCCGCCTCGACTTGCTCCTGCGCGGCTCGGTCATCAACGACTTTCTAAATGAAATGCGTGACACCACCGTACAAGTGGTGCCCATGCGGAAGGAGCGCAGGGCGGAGCGCTGACGGTATAGTAGGCTGGAGTTGGTGAGAGCTCGTAGCTCAGTTGGTAGAGCAACGCACTTTTAATGCGTGGGTCCTGGGTTCGAATCCCAGCGAGCTCACCACGTCAGGCCTGTCCTTCGATCAAATCAATTTGGGCCCAAAGCCACATGAGGTCCAAGTGGACTGCAGTGCCTGAGACCGCGAGCGCCGCTGCCGGTTGCCAGGTCCGCCCGTCCCAAATCGAGGCCAGCCGCCGGTCCGGATCGATCAGCCAGATGTGCTCGACTCCCATGGCGCGCAGATCGCCGGCGCGGTTTGCAAGGTCAGAGTAGCGATCATCCTCCGAGAGGATTTCGATCGCGATCAAAGGCGGATCGTTTTGGGTTTTGGTGAACTGCCTGGGAAACCGCATCAGGGACACATCGGGCAAGCGGAAGCGCTCGGCTCGTACCCGGGTCCGCACCTCGGAGGCCGGCGCAATGCCCCACTCTTTCATGTGCATTGCAAACCAGGCACCAATCATGGACTGCACAGTGCCGTGTAGGTCCGTGGGCATGGGCTTTTCTCTCAGTTCTCCGTCGACCAGTTCGCGGTCCGGGCGGTAGGAGGTGCGCAGGTATTCCTCCACCGAGACGGGGGCGGACACGCTCTCTTGAACTTCCGCGAAGGCTTCCAAAGGCATGGATCACTCTCCCGCTGCCGCGGCCGGGCAGCGCCTTCAGGATGCACTGAGCGGTCAGCATTTGCAACCCGCCCGCGGCGCTGACAAGGCGCATTTCAAGTGGAAGCCAATCCGGACGCGATCGCGGCCCGCACCGCTTCCCGTAGCTCGTCCCGGCCGGCGAAGGCGCGCGGGTCCAGCGGCGCATGGAAGGTCACCTCAACCGTTCCCGGGCGCAGCCGCAACTTTCCCTTGGGTAGAAGCGCATGCGTCCCGCGCAGCGTAACCGGCACCACCGGAAACCCTGTTTCCCGCGCGAGAAAGAACGGGCCTTTCTTAAATGGCAGCAGAGCGCCGTCCGGCGAGCGCGTCCCTTCCGCGAACACCGCGAGCGAAATACCGGACCCAAGCACCCGCGCCGCTTCCGCGAGCGAGCGTTTCGCGTCCTCGACCGAGCCCGACCGTGCGACCGGCACAAAGCCGGCCAAACGCATGCCCCAGCCCAAGAGTGGAATGCGCAGCAGCTCCTGCTTAATGAGCATGGCGGTGCGCCGCGGGGCGAGCACCGAGGCCAAGAGCGGCGGGTCGAGGTTGGAAGCGTGGTTGGACAGGAAGAGGTAAGGCTGAGCGGGGTCAAGCGGCGCGGCATATCGGACCCGCGCCCGCACCCCAGCCGCGCGCAAACCCACGCCGCCGAACCACACACCCCCTCGATACAGCGGGCGCGTGTCGCGGGTGAGCACGGTCCAAAGCAGAAGCGGCAGGCCCAAGAACAGGGCCAGGACCGACCAGACAGAAAGAAGGAAAAAGGCGCGAAACACTCTTGTATTGTCGCGGATCATGACGGAAGATGTGGATCGCTTTGACCGGCTCATGCGGCACAGCTTTTCGTAACGCCTGATTCTCTAAGCGACCGATTACTTCCCACAAGCCGACTTTTAGGGACTCGCCTCATTTGCTACCGAGTTGCATCAGCAGCCCGAGCATCCTGCACATCCAACTTGACTCTGCGGCTTACTTCATCAAAGAACTGCTGGAGCATGTCAAAGGTGACTTCGGGATTGTTGTTGTAGCCGAGAAGCCGATGAGGGTAGTACTTGCCGCGACTTTCGATGACGAAGCGAGCTTCTTCGAGTGCAGTGTCACGATGCTCGAAGTTCCCAGAGGTTTTCTTCGTTGCAATCTCAACGCGCAGTAGAGGGTGAAGGAAGAGCTGTTCGGGTCACATTTGTGGTCGTCGGTATCGTGCCGATCCCACTTTCCAGGCGTGTCCAAGAGTGCTCTTGCCTCGGCGGCAATCTTGATGTCCTCCTCGCTCGGCTGGATCAATCCCCACTCGACGCTTTTAGGCGTTTTTTGAAACACCAAAGATCGGGTTGGGAGTCCGGTTTCGCTCCACCTCCGTTTGAATGTTCGGCCATCCGCACTAACGGAGCCAATGAAGCGGGCTCTTCCTTTATCTAGCTGCAAATTGAGCTGACCGGCCGCTAGACCAACAGAGTCGGGAGTCCATGGCTCTCGATCTTGATCGATGCTGTAGAGAACCACGCGTTGTTCTCTGCCGCTGTTTGCTTCCATTACAAAGCGCTTTACGCTGTCCTTTGGGTCTGAAGCAGGTAACGTACCAAGCCAGTAGCCGACGAGCTGCTGTGCAGACAGGCTGCCACCCAGAACGAAGGTGGCGCAGCCAAACGCGATATTCCGTACCTTCACAAGCACCCCACGCCACAGGCTAGGCTATCGGTACGATAAATGCTGTTGTCGTCAGTTGCCTGCGTTAGTCTGTCCGAGACAGCGCTCTGCAACATCTCCGATCCGTCCTATGCGAACGTCGGCAGCATCGCCAACCGCGCGGGCAGCTTCTCGTAAATCCCGCCGAAGCCGCCGTTCGAAAGGATGGCGACCACGTCGCCCTCGCGCAGCGCGCGCGGGCCGGGGATGCCGTGGCAGACCAC
>CAXTUV010000130.1:4992-6783 GCA_964247445.1 uncultured Acidobacteriaceae bacterium
GTTCCGGTGCCAGCGCTTCCACGATCGCATCGGCGTCCGGTAAGAGCCGCGCGTACGGCAGCGCCGCCACAACACGCTCGGGATGCAGGCGCTCCGGCTCGGGCACGCCCTCTTGCTTGTACACGCCCGCAAGCACCACCCGGTCGGCAAGCGCGAGGCTTTCGATCAGTTCGCGCTCAAATACAGAGCGGCGCAGGGTATTCGAACGCGGCTCCAGCACAGCCCACAGCCGCGCGCCGGGGTAGGCGGAGCGTAAGGCGCGCAGCGTTTCATGGATGGCCGTGGGATGGTGGGCAAAGTCGTCGATCACGGTGATGCCGTTCACCACCGCGCGCACCTCCAAGCGCCGCTTGACGCTCCGGAAGCTCGCGAGGGCTTCGCTGATTGCCTCGACGGGAACGCCGTACCCGGCGGCGAGCGCGGCGGCGGCGGTCGCGTTCAGGGCGTTGTGCTCGCCGTGCATGGGAAGCTTAAGCCGCGCCCATTCCCTGCCCTGCTTGCTGACCGTCCACGCCATGCCGCCGGGTATATGCGCCATGTCCGTCACGCGCCAGAATGCCTCAACGGTCGGCCCGTAAAACTCCACCGGACAAAAGGCCTTGGCGACGCACTCGCGCACATGCGGGGCGCTGGCGAACGCAACAAGCCGGCCTGTACGCGGCACCAATTTGACCAGCCGCTTGAACGCGATCTTGACGGCGGCGAGGTCGGCGTAGATGTCGGCGTGGTCGAACTCCACATGCGTCAGCGCGAGCGCCCGGGGAAAGTAGTGCAGGAACTTCGGCCCTTTATCAAAACACGCCGTTTCGTACTCGTCGCCTTCGCGCGGAAATGGCCGCGTGGGCCGAAGCTGGAAGCTCGAGCTAAAGTTTTCCGCCACGCCGCCGATCAGGAAGGAGGGAGCAAGCTCGGACTGCCGGCGCGCGGCGACTTCAAAGATCCAGGCCAGCATGGATGTCGTCGTGGTCTTGCCGTGGGTCCCGGCGACCACCAGCGGGTCGCGGCCCGCGAGAAACTGCTCGCGCAGGAGCGCGGCCATGGACGTGATAGGAAGGCCCGCGTCGAGAACTGCCTCGAGCTCAGGGTTACCGCGCGAGAGCGCGTTGCCAACGACGACCAGGTCGGGCCGGGGCTGAAGATTGCGCTCGTGGAACGGTTCGGCGATTGAAATGCGCCGCGCGCGCAGCAGGTCTGACATGGGCGGGTACGCGTCTTGGTCGGAGCCGGTTACATGGTGGCCTTGAAGCTGAAGCAGGCCCGCGAGCGAGGACATCGCCGTGCCGCAGATGCCGAGTAGATGGATGTGCATGGTCGCTCTCAGCTTCGCATACGGACCGCGGATTCGAGCAGTGCCAAACTGGTTTCGGAGCGGTGGACTTCAAGTCTGGCTTCGACCCCGAAGGGCAGCGTCACGTTTGCGCCGGAAACATGACCGGAGCGGAGACCGATCGCGATGGGGCCGGGAAAGTCGCCAAGCGCGTGCAGGATGGCTTCCTCCAGCAGCGACGCCGGAGCGCCGGGTGACGCGCAGTCAAGCATCTCGCCGAAGACGATACCGCCGACGCCGCGCAGCTTGCCTGCCAGCACAAGCTGCCGCAGCATACGGTCGATCTGGTACGGCTTGACGCCCACATCCTCGATGAACAGCAGTTTGCGCTCGGTTTGAGGCGCGTACGGCGTCCCGAGCGAGGCCGTCAGCATCGACAAGCAGCCGCCGTAAAGCGTACCCTGCGCGGCCCCGGGCCGGAGAACGCGCAAACCCTCGGCCGGGCCGTAGCCGTGCTTCTGCCC
>CAXTUV010000130.1:6793-7775 GCA_964247445.1 uncultured Acidobacteriaceae bacterium
GAGAACGGCCTTGAAACTCGCTTCGTCGACGCCTCCCTCCCGGCACCAGTCTGCAGCGAGCATGGGCGCGTGGAACGCGGGCAAGCCGGTTTGATCGAGCAGCCACGTTTGCAGCGCCGTCATGTCGCTGTAAGCGAACAGCGGCTTCGGGTTAGCGCGGATGAGGTCGAGGTCGAGCCCGGGCAGCAGGTAGTTGCTGCCATAGCCGCCGCGCGTAACCAGGATGGCATCAATCGCGGGGTCGGCGAAGGCGCTGTGAAGGTCTTGAAGGCGCTGCTCGGCGCTCGCGCTGAAATAGGGCGGGTGCTTACCTCCGGCGCTTGGGCAAAAGCGCAGCTCCCACCCGCGCGCACGAAGACGTGCCGTGCCCGCCTCAATGCGGTCCTGCCGGGCACTCGACGCGGGAGCCAGCACGGCAACGCGGGGGTTCGGCGGCAGCGCCAGGGGCTTCACGCGAACCACTCACCCGCGCACACCAGCTCGGCGGGGCCGGTCAGGACCATCTCTTGTTCGTCTGCCGGCCAATGCACGCGCTGCGGGCCGCCGGGCGCGTGCACCGTGAGCTCCCGCGCGCAGCCATGGAGCGTAACGGCTGCCGCCGCGCTCGCGCAGGTGCCGGTGCCAGAAGAGGACGTGGGCCCGACGCCCCGCTCGAAGATGCGGATGCTGATCTCACCCGGCGACAGCACGTGGACGAACTCGACATTGGTTTGCGCGGGAAAATCGGGGTGGACGGAGATCGCGCGGCCCATCTCGTGCCAGTCCGCGCCCTGTACGCGGAAAGTTTCCTCGTCGACACGGATCACAAAATGCGGGTTGCCCGTGTGGACGACCGCGCCTTCGACCAGCAGACCGTCCTCGTCGAGCGCGACGCTCGCGCGGCGCACCGCGGGCATGCCCATCGCGGACTGTAGAGTCATGCGTTGCTCGTCGCGGGTCACCAGCGTACAAGCGCGCGAGCCGGCATCAGTGGAGAGCGTGA
>CAXTUV010000131.1:0-3154 GCA_964247445.1 uncultured Acidobacteriaceae bacterium
CCCCAGGATCATGAAGAATGAACCGGCCAGGGTGACGGAAACCTCCATCCAGTGCGTCGGGAAACGGTCTCCCCACCAGGCCGCCGCGCAGATGAGCGCTAACCCGAAAGCCATCGCGAGGGGCACGCGCAGCTTGCGGTGCCTGCGGTAGCCGGAAACAAAGGCAAGCGCGCCGAAAGCCGCGACGGCCACGGCGAGGACGCGATGCGTGCGTT
The DNA here is from genome assembly GCA_964247445.1 of uncultured Acidobacteriaceae bacterium. GTDB lineage: Bacteria > Acidobacteriota > Terriglobia > Terriglobales > Acidobacteriaceae > EB88. The sequence continues at coordinate 216 of CAXTUV010000131.1, forward strand.
CTTCCGACGGGAGGAAATGCGCCGAGACCGCCGACAGCGACAAGATGATCGGCGTGAAAAGGCAGTGCAGAAAGCACAAGGTGGACGCGGCGACGCCGAGCCGGTCGGCGGTCAAGGAAGATGTGCGGAGCATGCGGAAACTCCTAGCGAGGTGAGCCGGGGTGTGAAGCGACTAATCTTTGTCGCTCCGCTTTCTCCGGGCGACGCAAAGTGACTGAATGTTCAGTAAGCCGCCTACAATCACGCTCCAGGCGGCTTACTGAGGAACCAGCTAGAAGTGAAACGCTACCTGCCCGGTCACCGTGCGCGGCGTCACGTAGTGCGTGCCGCTGAAGGTGGACAGGAAGTTGTACAGCGCGTACTTGTTGGTCACATTCACCACTGTCACGCGCGCGCTCCAGGTCTTCTGGTCGCCCTTGAACAGGTTGTCGTCGCCGAGCGCCATGTCAAATAGGTGGCGCGGCGCGACCCGGGGAGGATTCTTGTCGTCATCCTCCGTGCCGGGAGCTGGTATTTGCAGCAGAGTCGAGCCGAGCTGCTGCGGCGAGCAGCTTTGGATCTGGTTGGTAAGCGAAGCGCGGGTCGGTCCGCAGAACAGCCCGGCCTCGAATTGCTGGTCCGCGCTGTACCCGGTCAGGTCCACCGGCGTGGTCGTGTCGGTCGCAAACGGCGTGGAACCCGCGACCAAGCCGCTGTCGTAGTGCCAGTTAAAGCTGTAAAACGGGCCCCGGTGGAACTGGTATTGGAGGGTGGTGTCCTGGTTGAAGCGTTCGTCGTGGTCGATGCGGAATGCAGTGCCCCCGGACTCGACCGTCGCGCCCGCTCCGCCGGTTTGCGGGTTGAAGAAGCGCGCCGAAACGCTTGATGCCACCCAGTTCACGCTGACGCCGTGATAGTTCGGCACACGCGCGTTCAGGGCAAAGCCGGGGATTTTCGACGTAGTCCACTGGATTGGAAAGAAGATTGGGGTGTTGCCGAAAATAGAGAAGTCCAGCCCGCGGTGGGTGTACTTCCAGATGTATTCGCCGCCAATCACCAGGTGCGGCCCGAAGGACTGCTCCAGGCCCGCGTGGAATTCGTTGCGGTGGCCGGGAATGAGCGTGTTGTTCTGGCTTCCCGGAGTGCAGGCCAGCAAGGGGTTGAGCACCGGGTTGTTGCAGCCTTCGCTCGACAAGACCAGGTTTTCGTTGAAGGGCGTTTCCATCGTGCGCGCATAGGAAAGCCGCAGCACTGTGCCGGATTGCGGGATTTTGTACGACACGCCCACGCGCGGCTCTGCTTGGCGATTCACGGAAAGCCCGTTGTACAGGTCGCCGCGAATCCCGAGCGAGAGCAGCAGGTTGCCCTTCGTGATGACGTCCTGGGCGTACAAGGCGGTTTGCTTTACATCCGTGCGCCCGATAAAGCGGAACTCCGAAGCCGCGGCAAGGGTGCAGTTGTCGTTCGGCGACGGCGTGGGCCGGGTCAGGTCGTAGCAGGCCAGCGCGGGATCGAAGAAGCTCACGAGGGGCGCTGCCTGGAAGGCGGGCGGGGTTTGCCCCGGCTCGGCGGCTGTGTTCGGAAGCAGCCCGGCGGCGGCGCACTGCGAGGGGTCGTTAAAGCCGGCCTGCGGATTGCCGCCCACATCCACGCAGGGCGAGTTTTGCAGCGGGTTTACGATGCCGAACGCGGTACTTTCGCGCAGCGGCGTCTGCTGGTACACAGCGCCGAGCTTGAAGGCCTGTTTTCCGCGCGTGTAGGACAGGTCGGCCCGCACCCCGTAGTTGAGCAGCGTGCGTTCCTGGTTGATCGACTCATTCTGGTTGACGAAGAAATCGGAAAACGGGTTCGCGCTCGGGTAGTAGTAGAAGTAGTCTTTGCGGACGTACGGGTTGAGGTTGAACACGGCGTTGTTGCCGATGACATGCGTGTAGGTCGGCGAGATGATGAAAGTCCCGATTTGGGTACGCTGGTCGGAGGCGGGGAGCGCGGCACCGGTGACCGGGTCGGGAGCCGGGGCCTGCTGGTCATAGGTGTTCGGGTTCTGGTACCAGGACCGGGTGTAGTTCAGGTTCAAGTGGATCGAGTCCTGGTCGCCGAGCCGTAAGTCGACCCGGTCCCAGACGTTCTCCTCATTGCCCTTGTCGTGGAGTGTATTGAACTCAGGCGCATCGAGGAACCGGCTGGTGCGCAGGCCGTTGATGACGAAAAAGTTGCCGAACCGGTCGCCGCCGTTGCCGACCGCGATTTCCCCGAAGTCGGTCCCGAACGTGCCGTAGTTCGCCGTAATGCTGCCCGTAGGGTGGGTGAGGCCGAGGCCGGAACGCGTGGTGAGATCGATGACCAAACTGGTTTTGTCGCCGTACTCGGCCGGCGGCGCGCCCTCGATAACCTGCACCGACTGCACGGCCGAAAGCGGAACCTGGTTGGAGAAAACCTTGCTTTGCTGATCGCTGATGTTTTGGCCATCGATCGAAAAGGTATTGGAAGCGTGATCGCCAAGGCCGTGCAGCAGGCCGTTGGAATCGGCGGCCACGCCCGGCGCGCCTTGAGTCACCAATGCGGTCAGCGGCGAGGACGCGCTTTCGAGCGGGATCTTGTCAAAGAATTGGCGGTCGAGATCGGTATGGTAGTCGGTGGAGTTTTCGGCCAGGTCGCCGTTCGACTCGACCGTGACGTTGGCGCCCTCGGCGGCGACCCCCAGCTTGACCGTAAGCGCGACCGGCACCACGGAGCGGATCGGCACAGTTTGCGTGATGGCGGCGAAACCGTTGGCCGAGATTGTCACCGTGTAGGCATCGGGCGGCAGGTTCGGCACCGTGGCGCGGCCTTGCGCATCGGCTGTCGTGGTGCGGAGCAATCCGCTGGCCGGATTGGCAACGGTGACGGCTGCGCCGGGGATCACCGCGCCCGAAGGATCGGTGACTGTGGCAGAAAGCGTGCCGGAGTTGCCGACCGCC
>CAXTUV010000131.1:3211-7772 GCA_964247445.1 uncultured Acidobacteriaceae bacterium
AGCGCATGAGTAGACCTCCAAAGAATGCTGCAAAAGCCGGGGTTGGAAAGATAACGAGGCTTTACGCGGCGATCGGAGGCGGGCGAATGCGGTAGACACGGGTTCGGCAGCGAATGCAGCAAAGAACGCCTGCCGTCGCGACCGCCAGCAGAACCCACAGCACGGCGGCGAGCGCAGGCAGCACGGGCAGCAGCGCGGGAGCGTGCGTAAGCAGGCATAGGTCGCAATGCCCGCCTGGCTCTGCATGGCCGTGCGCAGCCTCAACGGCGAAAAACAAGCCGAGCAGCAGGCACAGCAGCAGAACGAAAATGCGTCCGGATTGGAGTCGCGGTGTCAACGGGAGCAGACGCTATTGCGAGCGTGTACGCATTATCACTATGGCACAGGGCGGGACGGCGCGCGCAAATTTCGCATCAGGCATGGCAAAATTGGATGGGAGCGAAGATCGATGGCGGTGCAAGCAAGGGACACACGGCAAAAACAAGCCATCCGCGCGGCGTTCTCCGAAGCGGACCGCCCGCTTTCGCCCGCAGAAGCCTTGGAGCACGCCGGCGGTGCCGTTCCAGGACTAAGCATCGCAACCGTTTACCGCAATATCACTGCAATGGTGGAGGAGGGCTCGCTGGGGGTCGTCGACCTGCCGGGCGAGCCCGCGCGCTATGAGGTCGCGGGCAAGCGCCACCACCATCACTTCCAGTGCCGGGTATGCAACAAGGTATTTGAGTTCGCCGGCTGCAAGCTGCCCAAGCCTAAGCTGCCACGCGGGTTCCGCGTCACGGGCCACGAGTTTTTCTTCTACGGCACCTGCGCGACCTGCCGCTGAGCCCGGTCGCATCTATGCGACTCCACCGATGCGGAATCGCTCCTCAGCTGGCACCAAGAAGCCGGTTTGCGAGATAGATAAACGCGACCCCCAGCAAAACCGTGGGCAGCAGCAAACGCCTGCCGCGCGTATGCTCAGCCCGCAGCTTGGGAAGGAAGTCTCCCGAAGCCATCTGGATGAAAAAACCTGCCGCCAATACCAGCAGCACGACGGAAGCTTCGCGCGAAAGCACCCACCACACCGCAAGCACCCCGCCCAGAAACGGCGCGAGGGCGTCGGCAAGGAGAAAGCCATAATCGGCGGGGGTGGGTTTGCGGCCATTCGTCGTGAGCAGGATGGTGTTCATGCCGTCGCCGAAGTCATGGGCGGCCACGCCGAGCGCGATGGCATAGCCGGCCGGGTGCGAAGCCGCATACGCCGCGCCCACCGCCAGGCCGTCGCGGAAGCTATGGAAGATGAGCATGCCTGCGCCGAACCGCCCATGGAGCCGGGCATGCCGCCAGTTGTGGAGCCCGAAGTCGACCGCGAAAAATCCAAGGACCGCAAGCAGCGTGAGCCCAAGCACCTCAAACGCGCTCAGGTTCGCGCCGCGTCCCAAGTCGATGGCTTCCGGCAGGAGATCAAGAAAAGCCGCCCCCAGCAAAAGCCCCGCTCCCGCGGCGAATAAAAACGCAACCCAGCGGCGAAAGCGCACCGCGAGCAGGCCGCCCAGCATGGTCGAAAGCACGGGAACGGCAAACAGCATCCAGGGCATTCGCTAATGGTATAACGCTCGCATTAATGGCGAGACTGCGTAGCGCTGAGGACGTGGCGATTTGCCGGGTGTGCCGCCGGCCGACCGCGCCGCGCTGCCTTAGGATAGGGAGGTGCTTCGCTTCCCTTCTGTCCTGCTTTGCCTCGCAATCGCCGCCCTGTCCGCCCTGGCCGAGACCCCTTGCTTCTCCACTGCCGCCTCGTCGGACGAGCTGACCGAAGCCTCCGGCAAGCGCAGCTCACCCTACGTTCCGCTCGATGATTGGACCTACCCCGCGCTCGTCCGTTTGAAAGCTCTCGGCTATCTGCCAGATGCCTTTCTCGGCCTGCGCCCCTGGACCCGCCTGTCGATCGCCCGCATGGTGGAAGCATCGGAACAGATGCTGGCCGACCAGGAAAAAGAACTGCTGCTGCTCACGCAGGAGCCCGACCAGGAACCCGGGGGCTCAGGCGGCGCGGAAGCTCGGCAAATCCTCCAAGCACTCGACCGTGAGTTCGCGCCCGACCTCGACCGCTGCGGCCTTCACGCCGAGCCGGGCCGGGTCTACTCCATCTCGCGCGGCACCACCGACACGCCCCTGCGCGACAGCTACCACCTGGGCCAAACCATCGTGAACGACTACGGCCGCCCCTACCAGGCCGGCTTTAACGAGTACGCGGGCGCGAGCGGCAGCGCCGAGTACGGCCGCTTCTCGCTCTACTTTCGGGGCGAGTACCAGCACAGCCCCTCGGCCCTCGGCTACTCCCCCGCCCTGTTTACCTTGTTGAGCCAGCAGGTGGACCAAATCCCGGTCGCCACCAACCCTCGGCAGGCCACCATCCCGCTCGGGCCTACCCCGTCCTTCAACGCCTTCACGGTGCTGGAGGCCAACGCCTCGGCTCGGCTCTACGGCCACGAGATCTCCTTCGGCAAGTCCGACCACTGGCTCGGCCCGGCCGAGGGCGGCGCGTTCGCCTGGAGCAACAATGCGGAGAACATCTACGCCTTCCAAATTGACCGCACCGAGCCTCTACACATCCCCCTGCTTTCGGACGTGCTAGGCCCATTCCGCTACGACTTCTTCGTCGGCTCGCTCCAAGGCCATACCGCGCCCAACCACCCCTACGTGCACGTCGAAAAGCTCTCCTTCAAGCCGACCCGGTATGTCGAGGTGGGTTTTGAGCGCACGGTGATCTGGGGCGGCCGGGACCATGAGCCGGTCACCATCCGCAGCTTCCTGCGCTCGTTCGCGAGCTTCCAAAATGTCTCGGTCGCGCAAAAGTTCTCCCCCACCGACCCCGGCGCGCGCTTCGGCACGGTCGACTTCTCCTGGCAGCTGCCCTTCCTGCGCGACTGGGTGACGCTCTACTCCGACTCCTTCGTACACGACGACGTAACCACGGTCAGCGCCCCGCGCCACGCCGCCTATCGCCCGGGCGTGTACCTGTCCCACTTCCCCGGCGCGCCCAAGCTGGATTTACGGGTCGAGGGGGCGGACTCCGCGCCGCCCATCAGCGACGCGCGCGGCGGTAACTTCTTATTTATTGAGTCAGTCCAGCAGCAGGGCGTTACCAATAAAGGCTTCATCTTCGGCGACCCGATCGGCCGAGAAGCCAAGGGCGGCAATGCCTGGCTCACCTGGCATTTTTCCCCGCAGGAGTGGGCGCAGATCTCCTGGCGCAACCAAAAGGCGGCAGCCGATTTCATCCCGGGCGGCACCACCCAAACCCTGTTTCGCGGGGATGCGGTGAAGCGCTTCGGCCCGGACAAGCAGGTAGAAGCCCACGCTCTAGACCAGTACGAGCGGTGGAAGGCTCCCATCTACCGCCCCGGGCTGAACACGGACACGACCGTGCAGGGCTCGCTTACCTGGTACCCGCAAGGGTTGCGGTAGGAGCTTGCTCGGGTGCCCGCAGCCAAGGCTGCGTCCGCTTGTTCAGGGCGCGGCGGCCGGGGTCGAAAAACCATCCCCATTTCGAAAAATAACGCATTGCCGAAGCAAGGTGATACCCGAAGAGTTTACGGTTTTTGTACGAACCCTTGGCATACCCGTGGGTAACGCTCACCTCGGGATAAAACACAGTCCGGGCGACCGCGCCGATCCGCCGGCACAGGTCAACGTCTTCCATGTACATAAAATAGCGCGGGTCAAACAGGCCCACCTCCCGCAGCACGGACGAGCGCAGAAACATGAAGCAGCCGGACAGGCTGGGGATCTCGCGCGGCATGCTCAGGTCCACATGCCTCAGCTCGTAGCCGTCCGCGCCAACGCGCAGCCAGCGCCGGCCCAAGCCGCCGAGAAAGCGCCGCGCGAACAGGTCCGCCGGGGTGGGCAGGCGCTTGCAAAGCCGCTGCTCGCGCCCGTCCGGGTACAGCACGCGCGGCATCACCAAGCCCACCTCGGGCGCGCCATCCATGAACCGCGCCAAGGCTCCGAGCACATCCGGCCCGAACCGCACGTCCGGGTTGCACACCAGGTGATATTTGCTCGCGCCGACCGCCCGCCGCATGGCCAGGTTGTGCCCGCCGCCGAAGCCCAGGTTGCGCCCGGCCGGTAGGTACACAGCACCAAAACCTTCCACCAGCGGCCGCAACCGCTCGTCCGGCGAGTTGTCAACCACCGTCACCGCCGCGGCCAGGCGGCTCGCCCGCAGGTCGGCCAGGACCCCGCTCAACTCGTCCTCGGGCGTTTGATAGGCGACGATGGAAGCGGTGATCAACGGCCGGGCATGGTCAGCCGAAGGTGCAACCCTCAACGATGCGCTCCGGAGTCGGCGGGACGGTTGCTCTGGCGACATAAAGACTCGGATGAGTATACCGCGCTGCTAGCGGGGGCTGCCCTCGCCGGTACCGCACTCGGCAAGCAGCTGCCGCGATGCCGCGATGACCTGTTCCGGGAGGATGCGCGGCATTACATCCGGCATGCGGCTGTGAAACTCAAACCCGAAGTGGAGGTAGCCGCCGCTGCCGTCAGCCGGGGCCACTCCTGCGCAGCAGCGCCCCCG
>CAXTUV010000132.1:0-7762 GCA_964247445.1 uncultured Acidobacteriaceae bacterium
TCCCTATCCTTCAGGCTAGTGCGAGGTGCGGGAGCCGGAAGGATAGGGAATGGCCATGCCCTCCGGGACTGAGTTGCGGAGGGTTTGCCGCTTGCCCGGGGCGAGTTTTTGGAGCGGAATCGTTAGGAGACGCTCTGGGGTGAGCCGGCCGCCGGTAAAGCTGTAAACCGCGATCGCATTGCCGGTTTCACCCTCGCCTCCGCCGGTCGGCGCGCTCAGGGAGGCGAGGCTTGCATATAGGTGCTTGCCGTCGCTGCCCCAGGCCAGTCCCTGATAAAGGGTTTGGTGGGCGCGCAGTCCGGTCCGGGCATCCGGAAAATCGAGCGGCTTGCCCGTTTCGAGGTCCACTACAAGAGTGGACTGGTCATAGAGAGCTTCAGCCGTCCCAAAGCCCGCGTTCAGGGTTGCCGCGTACCGCCCGTCAGGCGACAGAACGAGCGACATCGGCAGGCTGTTCGTAGCGAATGGCGAACCGGGCAGATGCCCTTCAAGCTGTTTGCTGCTCGGCAGGTCAATCGGGGTGGCATTCTGGGCGGTGCCGAAGCGGCAAAGAGCACACCCAAGTGTAAGAACCAAACTGCGAACGCGAAGCATGCCCTAAGCTAACCGTTTGCACGAAAGGAGCAAAGCACTGTAACTGCCTTTTCATGCAAGCGCGCCCCTTGTTCATCGTTCATCGCGGGCTCCTGTTCGGAACTGGAACGGTGAGAATTCCGCGCGATACGCGGGCATGGCTGCGCAGTGCAAACTATCGCAATGGCTCTAGGTTCGATCCGCAGTCGCTATCTGCTCGCCTTTACGGGTCAAGGTGCTGCGGGGGGATGCGGGAGCGTCGAAGCGGGCGCACGTGAACATCTCCTCAGTTAGCGGGCTGGTGAGCTTCGTCGCTGCGGGCTACCATCATGCAATCAAGTACACGGTGGAGGGCATTCGGAGTCGCGGACTATTCAGATGAAGCTGCTCGGGATCAGGGTCATCGTGGTTTAACCGGGGCCGTTCCGCACGGACCGGTCGGGCGGTTAATCCTGGAATCAAAGACCGTGAACCCCAATTAGGACCAAACGGCGGGCGAGGCGATCATCCGAGCCGTGGAGTGGGACGGCCCGCCGCTACCTTTGGTGCTCGGAAAAATGGCGCTATACCTGGCGTATAAAAACCTGGAAACAGTCAAGAAGGACCTGGATGCGTGGCAGGATGCATCACTAGCTGCGGATTACCCGGAAGCAGAAGGACAGAGCTGACCATAGCTGCCTCGTCCAATGTGAGCGAAGCATACCCGTCCAGCATGCGAAACCTGAGCGTGCTGGCGATCTTAAGATCTGCTGACGTTGGAGCTTTTCATGTTACGCAGAAATTGCTTCTTCGCCGCGCAGGTGCTTCCATGCCACCGTCAATGAGGTATCGTACTTTCGAGTGCATCCCGGCAGCTTGATCTCCGCCAGTTGCCGTTCGTCGTCGCACGCGGTGACCGTCCATTGCCGCCCGCGGTAGTAGACGGCTGCCCCGAGCTCGGGTTTGCCGACTCCTGTCTCTGTTCCTGCAATCATCCCTGCATCCATTCCGTATCTGTTCTGACCGTCACCAGATGCTCCGGCCGCGCAAGCAGCCGGAGCATCTGCCTTTGCTTCAGCGTGCTTGTTCCACCGCGGGCGGCACCCGCTCCACGTCGAGCTGTTCCCGCCGCAGCGTAACTCCCTGCGCGTCGCGCCGCTCCGTCGTTTGCTCGGTGACGTGGACCTCCTCGACCAGGACCAGCTCCTTGGCCAGGACCAGTCGCTCCTCGACCACCGGGTAGATGGTCGTCGCGCCTTCCCGCCGCATTTCCGGCATCGCGGCCACCCTCTGATTGAGGGCGACCCGCTCCACCGCGTACGTCCGCGCCGTGAGCGATTCATCCACCGCCTGCTCGAACTCCTGCACGGTTTTTCGCAGCACCACCTTGCCTGTTTCGACCGTGCGCTTGCTGACGACGAGGCTTTCCTCAACGATGGGCACCACCATGCCGGCTTGCGGCAGCGCCGCTTCTTCTTGGTCGGCGGCGTCCGGCAGGAGCAGGTGGGTGGGCAGCCGCACCAGCCTACCGTCGGGAAGCTCCAAGTCGGTGAACGGCTCGTCTAAATGCAGCTCCCCTACCGTCATCAGCACATGACCCGCCTTCTTGGGGATGGCGTTTTCGTTTCTTCCAGCTCGTCCAAACATGCTCGCATTCCTTCTCCTGGTGACCGCAACGGACAAAGGCCGAAGGGTATCCTTCGGCCTTTGCGCATGGTTCAACGCCCGGCTGCTCAGTAGCCCGGGGTTTTCGGCGTCGTGGCGGCGAACTCCTGGGTGCCGGTCGTGCCGACCCCGGTCTTGGCCGCGACCTGCTCAACCTCGACCTCGGTCTTGCGCACCGTGTCGTGCACGGCTTCCGCATGCTCGCTGCTCTGCTTGCCGACCCGCACTTCCTCAACCACGCGAGCGCTTTTGCCGACTACCGCTTCCTCGCCCATCGCGTTCAGCTCAAGCGTCCCGGCGCTGCCGGCTTGGAAGTCAGCCTCAGTCGCCGCCCGGCTGACCGGGTGCCGGTCCACCACGATGCGCTCGTCGCGCAACATGACCTCGGCCTCGACCGGGCGCTCCACCATGTGCGAGTACACCCGGACGCCGCCGTGGTCGACCACCCGCTTGCCCACCACCAACTGCTCTTCAATGATCGGGATCAGCGCGTCGCCGGTCACCCCAGCCGTGCTGGTCCTATACACATCCTGCCCGACCGTGGACGGGGCCGCCTGTGTTTCGCCCTGGAGGTCCTGCGCGCCGGCCTGCTTCAAGAGCATCGCCGCACGTGCGGCTTGGTTGTCCTCGGCGAAAACCGAAACCAACGCGCCGCCGGATTGGACGCCGGTCGAGTACTGCTTATGCGCTTCGTCATCGCCGCCCGTAAGATTGCGGAAGTAGTTGCCGACCTTCTCGCCCAAGCCCGACATGCCCGTTCCGCTCGGCTGCGCTGAGCCTTGCTCGGCCATGGCGCCGCCGTCGCCACTCGCCGTGATGTGGATGTTGTTCGCCATGAAGCCCTGGGCCGTGAGGGACTGCTTTGCCTGCTCGGCCTGCTGCATGGTGCTGAAAAGTCCCGCTACTGTTTTCGACATTCTTTGCTCCTTAAAGGTGTGGGTTACTGCTGTGTGTAAAGCTCAACGCGGCGGTTGTCCGCTTTGCCCGTATCCGTGCCGTTTGTCGCCGCGGGCTGCGCTTCGCCGAAGCCCTGTCCGCTGATGCGGCTGCCGTCGATGCCCTGCGACTTGAGGAAGGCGCCGACCGCGATCGCGCGCTGCTCAGACAAGCTGCCGTTGTGTGTCGCCCCGCCCGTGCTGTCGGTATAGCCCTGGAGGCGCAGCTTGATGCTGGGGTTCGCCTTCATCTGGTCCGCCGCGTGCTGCACGGTGGCCTGTCCTTGAGGGTTGAGCGCGGCCTGGTTCGTATCGAAATAAACAGTACCCAAGCTCGGCTGCGCGGCCGTCGCCTGCGCGGGAGCCGGTGGGGCCGCCGCTGCGGGCGCGGCATGGTGGCGGGTGAGGAAGTAGAGCAACAGGGCGAGCAGAATCAAGAGCGGAAGCAGCCATGCCCAGATGGACAAGCTTTTTTTCTTTTCTGCTTCTTCATACACTTTTACGCGGTCGGCCATCGGGTGGTTCTCCTGGATTACAAACTGGGGTAAGTACAGCAGGGAAGTTCTTTACAGGCCGCTGCGCGTGATGCCGCGGTCGCTCTCCGGCAATGCCGCGCTGCCGGCGCTTACTCCGGTTCCAACCGTCGTGCTCGCGGCTACCTGCTCGACCTCAACCTCGGTGTGCCGCACCGAATCGTGAATGCGCTCGGCATGCTCGGTCGCTTCCTTGCCGACCCGCACTTCCTCGACCACCCGAGCCGTTTTGCCGACCACGGCTTCTTCCGCTGTTTCGGTCAGCTCGATCGTGCGCTCGCCCTGCATGGACAGCTCCTGAGGGCTGACCGCCCGGTCCACGGCAACGCGGTTCACCGTGACATGCTCTTCACGAAGGTTGACCGTTTCCTCGACCGGCGTTTCGACCGTGCGGCGGTATACCCGTACGCCGCCCCGTTCCACCGCGCGCTTGCCGACCACAAGCTCTTCCGCGACCACCGGAATCAGTGCGCCTTCAGAGGCAACAGCCGCGACCGGTGCTGCCGCCACAACCGGTGCCGCCGCTGGCGTGGGGGCGATTGCCGCCTCATCAATCTTGCCCGCCTGGTTCTTGCCGAAGATCCGCTCCACCGTACCGACCTGCTCGGCGACTTCGGAGACGGCGATGACCATACCCCCGGCCTCGATGCCTTCAAGCAGATGCTGATGGTCCCGTCCCGGAATGCCAAGCTCGTCGAGTGACTTGCCCGCGTAGCCCCCGGCACCTGCCTCAGATGGCTCAGACCGGTCAATGAGTGAAATGGAGGACTTTGCGATCCCTGCCTCCAGCAGGTCGTCGAGCGCCGCGTATGCCTGTTTTTCGTGGTGAAATAGGCATACCAGGGTGGTGAGGTCTTCGGTCATTCGTGTTCTCCAAGCGGGGATTGCGCTGCGTATCAGTACGGGCCGAGAAGGCCGGGTAGTGGGGACACTTGCAATGGATCTATGTAAATTGCTCTCCTGAGGATAGAGAGCTTCGTTTCGAGTAAAGAGTCGTAGCCTTCGGGTCGATACCTGCAGCTAATCTCCTCTATGTAGATGCAGGTTTCCCGCCGAGAATCATTTGCGGCGGAAGATTTCTATCGCTTTTCCGTTTGTTACCTGTCAGAGCTCTAACGAGTCACCTTCAAACCCTGCCATGTCGAGCTAACACACTTGCTCCTCTAGATAAAGTTGTTCAGACACAGATGAGTATGCTCAGTTTCGGTAAACTAGGTCGCAGATCCATGGATTCTCGACTCCTTAAACTTACCATTCTCGCTTTCGCAAGGACGATGTTTTTGATTTTTGCGAAGAAGATATGCTGATATGCAGTGTAAGTCTACTAGGGAGAGTCCTAGCTAGGGATAACCCTAGGTCGATCACTGAAACCTGCTCGGAAGAAACTCTCACGGCGATCTAGGTCCTGCATCTTATGGAAATTATGCGACCCGCTAACTTCAGGTGTATGGGTTCGCAAGAAAAGGTCTCCCCCATGAAAGCAGTTCTCGGTACAATTCTCGCGGTTACTTTGACCGCGGCGCCCCTATTTGCGCAAACTCAGCAGGCCGGCCCGGACCCAAGCGCTTCCACACAAAGCACGCAGCAACTGGACAGCACGGCAGCCCAGAACAAAACGAAAGCCGATGCGGCCGGTAAAAAGGCCAAGGCCGCCAAGAAGGCTTCTTCCGCAAAGAAAGACGCCGCCAAGCAGCAGCAGAAGACAACTGATGCCCAGCAAAAATCAGCAGCGGCGAGCGCGGCCAATGCGTCCACCCCTTCACCTCAGTAGCTAAGCGGACTGAAAGCGTTCACGGCAGCGGGCTTGATAAGCGGCTGCCGAGGAATCCAAGGCGCCGTCAGCGAGGGCCTTATGGCTTAGAGGCTGTTCCGCTTTTTAAACGTGGCTTTCATCTCTCGGTTGCACGACTGACTCCGGATGCATCCGCCCGGATGAGTCCATGATGAAACAGCACACAGAAACCATGGCCCAATCTCACATTCAGGAACAGATCAACCTCATCGCCCGGCACGAGCAGGAGTTTCTCTCGCAGCGGACCCGGTCCGAGCGCCTCGGGGACCGCATCGCGAACTTCGCGGGCAGCTTCTGGTTTGTCAGCTTTCACCTCACGGCCTGGCTGCTGTGGATTCTTTTTAACTCGCTGCCGCTGACGCGGGCGTACCACCTCGACCCCTACCCGTTCCCCTTCCTGGGCACGCTGATCACCATGGAAGCCATCCTGCTCGCAAGCTTCATCCTGATGCGGCAGGCGCGCATGGGCAAGCGCGCCGACGAGCGCGACCACCTCATGCTGCAAATCCTGCTGCTCACCGAGCGCGAGCTGACGGCGGTGCTCAAGATGGACCGCGAAATCGCGCGGGAGGTCGGGCTGGAAGCCGTGGCCGAGGGCCGCGAGGTGCGCGAGCTCAGCCGGCACACCTCGATCGAGGAGGTAGCCCAGCAAATCCGCGAAAACCTGCCCTCCTCGGATGAATCGTAGGGGGAGCACTGATCTGCCGGCGTGGACCAGGGTTGCCGACATCTTCAAAAAACCGCACCCAAGCCTAAAGGGCTGAGCCCACTTCGCCAGCCTGCCGAAGAGGTTTAAGGATCTACCGGGGAGCATGATCCAAAGTAGGGGGGTCGGGTGCCCGCTCTGCCCCGCCATGCGCTTCCGTTTCCCCACGGAAAAAAACAGCCCTGTTGATTCGCTGGGCACGGAGAAGGGAACGGGTACCAGAGTGACCTCTCGCTGAGGCAGACACTTGCTTCGCGGGATATTCGCGCGGCGCAGGCGCAAAAGCCTCTATGCCAGTGCGCTCGATGGCTACCGGAAGAACACGCCACGCGCTTCGGTACACATATTATCCACCCCACACGTCGTCAATCAAAGTAGTTGTGCGCTGACGCATGCTTCCCCGACATCTAAGTAGCTGGAGGAACCGCCTTGTTCCACGCACTCGTTCACGCGCTGGTGATGTCGGCCACGATGGCTTGGGAGATCCTTTGGGCGCTGATCCTCGGTTTTGCGCTCTCGGCGGTGGTGCAGGCCGTCGTTTCGAAAGAGGAGATGTCCCGCCTGCTGCCGGACGCTAGACCCGTAACGATTCTCAAGGCTTGCGGCCTGGGCGCGGCAAGCTCGTCTTGCTCCTATGCCGCGGTCGCGCTTGCCCGGTCGATGTTCAAGAAGGGAGCCGACTTCACTGCTGCGATCGCCTTTCAGTTTGCCTCCACGAATCTGGTTCTGGAGCTGGGCATTCTGCTCGCGGTGCTGATGGGCTGGCAGTTCACCCTGGCGGAGTTTACCGGCGGCCCCATCATGATTGCGCTGCTTGTTCTTCTTTTCCGTTTGTTTCTCAAGCGTCCGCTGGTTGAAGCCGCACGAAAGCAGGCCGAGCAAGGCTTGCAAGGGCGGATGGAAGGCCACGCCGCCATGGATATGAGCGTTCACGAAGGAACGCTGTCGCAACGAGCTCTATCAGCAAAGGGCCGCACGGCCATCAGTCACTTCTTTGTGATGGACTGGGCCTCGCTCTGGCTCGATGTCGCGGGCGGCTTGCTGATTGCCGGCTGCTTGTCGGCTTGGGTTCCAAAGCACTTTTGGCAAGTCTTCTTTTTCGAGGGTCACCCCCTCCTCGCAAAGCTCTGGGGACCGCTCATCGGGCCGGCCGTGGCGGTGCTCTCGTTTGTCTGCTCTGTCGGCAATGTTCCTCTTGCGGCTGTGCTTTGGAACGGAGGCATCAGTTTCGGCGGCGTGGTCGCATTTCTCTTCGCCGACCTGATTGTGTTGCCGATCCTGGACATTTACCGGAAGTACTACGGATGGAAGGTCAGCGCCTTTCTTTTCGGGACTTTTTATGTCGCCATGGCCGGAGCGGCGCTCATCGTGGAGTTTGCGTTTGCCGCGCTGCACCTGATTCCTCAACAGCGTAGTGCCAAAATCATGGAGCAAGCTGTGTCTTGGAACTACACGACTTGGCTCAACATCGGGTTTCTTGGGTTGGCGGCTTTGCTGGTAATCCGATTTCTCCGCACCGGCGGCCCCGACATGCTGCGCATGATGAGCAACGATCAGCCGAGTAGGGATACCGTAGTGG
>CAXTUV010000133.1:0-7758 GCA_964247445.1 uncultured Acidobacteriaceae bacterium
CTCATACGCGGCTTGCCACCTCGGGCGTCGCCGTGGCGTGCTCGGGCTCGTTCCCGGTTTCAGTCAGGTGCGGCTTGCGGCCCAGGCGCTTGCCCAGGTTGTCGAAGAAGATGTAAATCACCGGCGTGGTGTAAAGCGTCAGCAGTTGCGATAAGAGGAGGCCGCCGACCATCGCGATGCCGAGCGGTCGTCGAATCTCCGAACCCAGGCCCCGACCCAGCGCGAGTGGCAGCCCGCCCAGGAGCGCGGCCATCGTCGTCATGATGATGGGCCGGAACCGCAGCAGCGAGGCTTCGTAGATAGCCTCGGTCGCCGATTTGCCGTGCACCCGCTCAGCCTCAAGCGCGAAGTCGACGATGATGATGCCGTTCTTTTTCACGATCCCGATGAGCAGAATAATGCCGATGATCGCGACCACCGAAAGTGACTGCCCGAACAGCATGAGCGCGAGCAGCGCGCCCACGCCCGCGGACGGCAGCGTGGACAGGATCGTGATGGGGTGGATAAAGCTCTCGTACAACACGCCGAGCACGATGTAAACCACCACCAGCGCGGCCAGGATCAGGTAGCCCTCGTTCGCGAGCGAGTTCCGGAACGAGGCCGCCGTGCCTTGAAAGTCGGCCTGGATACTGGCCGGAAAATGCAGTTCGCGGACCACCTGATCGATCTCGGAGATGGCGTTGCCGAGCGCCGAGCGTGAGCTGAGATTAAAGGACACCGTCACCGCCGGGAACTGGCCCTGGTGTTCAACCGACAGCGGCTCGGTGGTGTTGCGGATGGTGGCAAACGCACTCAGGGGGATCTGCTTTTGCGAGGCGGCCGGCGTGGTTACCGCAGCGTTTGAGGCGGTGGTCGCCGTGGTGCCTGTTCCGCCGTTCGCGAGAGCTGAGGTTGGAGCGCTCAGCGCGCCGGAGGACGGGGTGTACAGCACGCCGGTCGTGGTCGCGGCCGAGCCCGCGGAGGATGAACTGGAAGAAGAGAACGACTGCGCCGCCCCCGTGCCGCTCGCGCCCGCGGAAGCATTCGCTTGCAGGTAAATGTCATTCAGGTTCTGCGGAAGTCGACGGAACTCGGGCTGCGTTTCCAGGATGACGTGGTACTGGTTCAGCTGCGTGTACAGGGTCGAAATCTGCCGCTGCCCGTAGGCATCGTAGAGCGTGTTGTCAATCGTGGTGGGCGCGATGCCCAGCCGCGACGCGGTGATGCGGTCGATGGTGATCTGCTCGGCCAGTCCGCCGATCTGCTGATCGGTCGCGACGTCCTCAAGATCAGGAAGCTGCTTGAGCCGATCCACAAAGCGGTTCGTCCAGGTGTCCAGCTCTTCTTGGCTCGGGCTTTCCAGCGTGAACTGGTATTGCGTCCGGCTGATGCGGTCATCGACCGAGATATTCTGCACCGGCTGCATGAAGAGCTGAATGCCCTCGATCTTGCTCAGCGGCCCCTGTAAACGGCGGATGACGTCGGCGGCGCTGATGTGCCGCTGTTCGAGCGGTTTCAGGTTGATCGAGATGCGGCCGGAGTTGAGCGTGGTGTTCGCGCCGTCGGGGCCGATAAACGAGCTCAGGCTTTCCACCGCCGGGTCTTCGAGGATGACCCTTTGGAGCTCCTTCTGCTTCGCCGCCATTCCCTCAAATGAGACCGTCTGCGCGGCCTGCGAAATACCTTGGATTACGCCCGTATCCTGCACGGGGAAAAACCCTTTCGGGATGACGATGTACAGAAAAATGGTGAGCGCAAGCGTGCCGACCGCGACCAGAAGCGCCACCGGCTGAAAGCGCAGCACAAAGCGCAGGGTCCGACCGTAGAACGCGATCATGCTTTCAAACGCGCGCTCGGAGGCGTGATACAAACGGCCCTGCTGCGACGGCGGCTTGTGCTTCAAAATGCGCGAGCACATCATGGGCGTCAGCGTGAGCGACACCACGGCCGAGATGATGATGGTGACCGCGAGCGTGACCGCGAACTCCCGGAAAAGCCGCCCCACCACATCGCCCATGAATAACAGCGGAATGAGCACCGCGATCAGCGAAACGGTAAGCGAAAGGATTGTAAAGCCGATCTGCCCCGCGCCCTTGAGCGATGCCTGCAAGGGCGTGTCGCCCTCCTCCAGGTAGCGCGAAATGTTCTCGATCATCACAATGGCGTCATCGACCACGAAGCCGGTCGAGATGGTCAACGCCATCAGTGATAGGTTGTCGAGCGAGTAGCCGAGCGCGTACATCGCGCCGAAGGTACCGACCAGCGACAGGGGCACCGCGACTGAAGGAATGATGGTCGCGGCCAGCGACCGCAGGAACAGGAAAATCACCATGACGACCAGCGCGATGGTCAGCATCAGCTCGAACTCAACATCGTCAACCGAGGCTTGGATACTGGTCGTCAAATCGGTCAGCGTGGTGACGCGCAGGGATGCGGGCAGGGTGGCTTGGAGCTGCGGAAGGAGCGCCTTGATACTCTTCACCACCGAAATGGTGTTCGCGCCGGGCTGCCGCTGGATGTTGAGAACGACCGCTGGCGTCAGATTCATCCAAGCGGCTTGGTTCGCGTTTTCCGTCCCGTCCACCACGTTCGCGACGTCATGAAGAAACACAGGCGCGTTGTTGCGGTAGGCGATGACGACGTTTTTGTAGTCGCCGCTGGTATTTAATTGGTCGTTCGCGTCGATCTGCCAATCCTTGGTCGCGCCGTCAAACGAGCCTTTGGCGGAGTTCACGCTGGTTTGCGTGAGCGCGGTCCGCACGTCCTCAAGGTTCATGCCGTAGGCGGCCAGCTGCGTCGGGTTGACCTGGATGCGCACCGCCGGCTTTTGCCCGCCGGAGATGGACACGAGGCCGACCCCTTGGAGCTGCGAAATCTTCGGTGCCATGCGCGTATCAATCAGGTCCTCGACCTGCGAAAGCGGCAGGGTGTCGGAGGTGATCGCCATCGTCAGCACCGGCGCGTCCGCCGGGTTGGTTTTCGAGTAGGTTGGCGGAATCGGCAGGTCGGACGGCAGGAAGCTTTGCGAGGCGTTGATCGCCGACTGCACTTCCTGCTCGGCCACATCAATGTCGAGCGTGAGATTGAACTGGAGTACCACGACCGACACGCCGCCCGCGGAGGTCGACGTCATCTGGCTCAACCCCTGCAGCTGGCCGAACTGCCGCTCCAAGGGCGCGTTCACGGTGGTCGACATCACATCCGGGGCCGCGCCGGGGTAAAGCGTCAGGACCTGGATCGTCGGGTAATCGACCTGCGGCAGCGCGGACACCGGCAGCTGCGTGTAGGCGACGATCCCGGAAAGCAGGATCGCCATCATGAACAGCGAGGTCGCGACCGGGCGCAGGATAAACGGGCGGGAAATGCTCATGGCGCGCTCGATTCTTCTTCGGTGTCGCTAGGGCCGATGCGCTGCTGCACGACGCGGACCTTGCTCTTGTCCTGCAGCTTCTCAAACGAGCTGGTCGCGACCATGTCGCCGGCCTGAAGGCCGGTTATCGCGGAGTTCACCTGATCGTTCACGACGATCTTGATATCCGTGATGGCCGCCGCGCCGTTTCGCAACAGGTACACATAGGTCTGCTGCCCGTTGCGCTGGACGGCTGCATTGGGCACCAGCACTTGATTGCGCAGCGTGTCGACCAGGAGTTCGGTATTCACGAACTGGTTGGGAAACAGGGTAAACGGCTCATTTGCGAAGCGGGCCCGCAGCTTGAGCGTGCCGGTCGTCGTGTCGATCTGGTTGTCGGTGGTCATCAGCCGCCCGGTCGAGAGCAGGTGCTGCTGCGCGCGGTCGTAGGCGTACACAGGCAACGGCCCCTTGCTCATGGCGCGCTGCACGGCCGGGATCTGGTCCTGTGGAATGGTGAAGACCACGGTGATCGGCTGCACCTCAGCCAGGACGACCAAGGCATTGGTGCCGTTCGCCTGGACAATATTGCCGGGGTCCACCAAACGCAAACCCACGCGGCCGGCGATGGGCGCGACAATGTGACAGAAGCCCACATTCACCTGGTCGGCCTCGACGGTGCCCTGATCGGCGGCTACCAAGCCTTCATCCTGCTCCACCAGCTTGGCTTGGTCATCCAGCTGCTGCTTGGCAATGGCATTGCGCGCCCACGCCGCCTGGTAGCGGTCCAGGTCGATGCGCGCCTGGGCCAGCACGCCTTGATCGCGGCGCAGGGTGCCCTCAGCCGTATGGAGCGTGGCCAGGTAGGGCGCCGGATTAATGTCGATCAGCGGGTCCCCCTTGCGGACCGCCTGCCCTTCGCTGTAGTGGACCGACAAGATCTGCCCGGTGACCTGACTCGTGATGGAAGCCGTATAGGTCGGTGTCACCGTGCCGATGGCCAGCAGCTTGATCGCGATCTGACCGGTATGCGCGGCCGCCGCATTCAGGGTTACCGGCCCTTGCTGCCGATGGCGGGCCTGCGCGGCATTGTTCGCGGCCACCGGCTTATGCTTCAGGATCAGGTAGAACGCCAGCGCGAAGATCGCGAGGAGAATGAACCAGATCCAGCGCCGGCGCTTGGGCAGGGGCGGTTCGCCGCTCACGCGCTCCCCGTTTGAGCGTGTGCGGTACGGGTCGGCAACGGACTGACGACCGGAGGTGAGCGGCGACGCGGGCGGGTACTGTTCCATACTCTGAGCTTGACTGACCTCCGACAGGCGCGGCTTCGGACCCATCCTACTGCACCAGCCTGCGGAGAGGTTGGAGCAAGTGACGGATCAGCCCAGCCGGAGGTTGCATGCGCGCGAGCAACCCTGTTGAAGCTCTACCCGCTCCCATACCTATGACCCTCTTTTCAGCCACAACCATCCCTGGAATCGACCCTGGCCCGCTTGATCCGACCGTGCCCGGCGGAGAACCGCCGTTCGATCCAAACCCGACACCTGACCCGGACCCCGACCCGCTCGGCCCTTCCACGGGCTTTCCTGGGCTCGACCCGGGCTTCCCTGCGCCAAGCCCAGGCGGCCCCGCTCCCGCGTTTTAGGGCTTTTTCTTTACCGCGATTGTTACAATCCTATGAATGCGCTTGCTTTTCCCGAGCGCATTTTAGGAAACCGTACGCATGAACGTTTATATTCTTCGCCACGCCAGCGCGGGTACGCGGCGGGCTAACCCCCTTATTGACGTCAAACGTCCGCACGACAAAGAAGGAAAAGGGCAGTGCCTGCTGGTCGGCAGCTACCTGAACGCGCTGAAAGTCCATTTTGACCTCGTTGCTTCGAGCCCCCTGAAGCGCGCCCTCCAAACTGCTTCCCTCGTCGGCATGGAGGTGGGTTATGACGCCAAGATTCAGATCGCGGACGCGCTGAAGCCGGAAGCCACCACGGCCGCCTTTCAAAACTTTGTCAACGAACTGGACGGCCATGAGAACGTTCTGCTGGTCGGCCATAATCCCAACCTGCCGCTGTTTTTGGCCTCGCTCATTATTAACGGAGCCGCCAGCCCCAGCCGGGCGGCCATGCGCCTGCGCAAGGGTGCGATCGCGCGGATCAATCTTCAGCGCCGCCCCGGCATGCTCCACTGGCTGGTGGACCCGCTGATCCTGCGAGGCGTGTACGGCGGTGCGACTAAAACCGTCCGTAAGCGCGCCCTTAAAACACCCGGTAAGGCCTGATATCTTTGGGGGGAGCCGTCCGGCGCGAACGCGCTTCCGAAGATACGGCCGGGATGAAGATCAGCTTGCCAGGAACCGAAGCGCGGGGGTTGTTTCCGAGAAGCACCGGGCGCTTGATGGACGGCATCGCCGCTCGGCAAAGCCGGAACGGGGCGGGCGGGTTCGCCGCCGTTGCCGCTCCACAGCCTGCAGTCCTAGCACCCTCACCGACCTTGCTTGACTCGCCCCGGAAGGCATGGGCTGTTCTCCTTTTGATCTTCCTCGCGGTGTACGGCTCGGCGCTGTTCTCGCCCTCGCTGCTGGACGACGCGGACGCGACCCATGCGCAAGCCGCGCGGCACATCGCGGATACCGGCGATTGGGTCACTCTGTATGTCAATGGAGTGCGCTACCTTGAAAAGCCGCCGCTCCCCTACTGGCTGGTAGCCCTGGCGTACCGAGTATGCGGTGCGAACGTGTTTGCCACGCACTTGCCGATGGCCTTGGCCGTGCTCGCAAATGGCGTGCTGGCCTGGGTGTGGGCGCGCCGGGCTTGGGGCGACCGCGCTGCTTTTTACGCGGCGCTCCTGCTGTTCACCACCGTGGGCGTATTTCTGTTCACGCGCTTCTTTATCCCGGAGTCCGAGCTCACCTTCTTCCTCGCGCTGGCGCTCTGGGCGTTTTTGACGTCCTTTGAGGATCGCAAGCCGCGCCGCATGTACTTGGCTTGGGCATCGCTCGCGTTGGCGCTGCTGACCAAGGGGTTGATCGCGCCTGTATTTTTCGCGGCAGCCGTGGGCGCATATCTGCTGCTCACGGGCGAGTGGCGGCGGTGGCGCGAGCTGCGGCTTGCCTCCGGGCTGCTCGTATTTTTGGCTATCGGCGCGCCTTGGCATATTCTGGCCGCGCTTGCCAACCCCGACCACGGCCACCCCGTCGGCAATGTGCCCTCGCCGGGCCATGTTCACGGCTTCCTGTACTTCTACTTCATCAATGAGCACGTGCTGCGCTTCCTCGGCCGGCGCTACCCGCACGACTACAACAAGCAGCCGCCGTGGGTGTTCTGGGCCGGGCACTTCGCCTGGCTCTTTCCTTGGTGCTTGTTCCTGCCCGCGGCAGCGCTGCGCTGGTGGCAGGGGCGCGCGGCATTTCTTGCTCAGCTCTTTCCGGACCGGCTGCGCGGTCGGACGCTTGTCGCGGAACACCCCACGGCGTTTCACGCGGCATTCGCGGTACGTGGCGAGCGCTTTCGGGCGCGCACCACCGTGCTTCTCGGCACGTATGCGGCTTTCATCCTGCTTTTCTTTTCCTTTTCGACCAACCAGGAGTACTACACCTTCCCCGCGTATTTCCCGCTGCTCGTGCTGCTCGCGGGCTCACTGTCCACCCTCGAGCGGCCTTCGCTCGGACCCCGCCCCACGCTTGGCTGGGTAATGGGCGCGCACTGGGTTTTGGTCGGGTTGGGGCTCACTTCTTCCGCGGCGCTGTTGTTCGGTCTTTGGAGCGCGCGCGGCATCCCGTATGTACCCGACATCGGCGACCTGCTCGCGCATCGAGGAGTCGGCGGCTACTCGCTTTCCACTTCGCACCTCTTCGATTTGACCGGCCAATCATTCGCCGCGCTGCGCTTGCCCGCCGCGCTGGCCCTGGTTGCCCTGGGGCTCGGCCCTTGGCTCGCGCTCCGGCTCAGGCGACGCGGGCATGCGTTTGAGTCCACCGCTTCCATCGGCCTCATGATGGCTGCATTCCTCGTTGCCGCGCATATCGCCCTGGTGCGCTTCGAGCCGCTGCTCTCGTCCAAGTCAATGGCGGAGATCATCAACAGCGCGCACGACCCCGGCTCACGTCTGCTCGTCTATGGCGACCAGGCGAATGCCTCGTCGGTGGTCTTCTACAGCCACAAGCAGGCGCTGCTGGTTAACGGGCGGTCGACCTCCATGCTTTGGGGCTCGGATTACCCTGACGCGCCGCGTATTTTCCTCGACGACGCCGACCTCAGCCAGATGTGGCGGGGTGTCGGGCCTCGGCTCTACCTGGTCCTACCCGCAAGCGAGGAACCGCACGTGCGCACGCTACTCGCGGGCAGGCCGATGGTGCGCTTGGAACAGCTCTCAGACCGCTCGCTGTGGAGTAATCGGTGAGGAATAAAGGATGAAGGCAGAAGGGTAAGCAACCT
>CAXTUV010000134.1:0-1660 GCA_964247445.1 uncultured Acidobacteriaceae bacterium
GAGAACGTTCCGGAAAAGCTGTTGCCCGCTCGGTCTACGTTGACTACCTCTTTGAATTGGTAGACGGATGTTAGGTTCACGCCATCAGGGTAGGCCAGAGCGAAGTGGTTGAGGCTATATGTGGATCGGCCCACTTTCTCCCAGACGCCCTGACAGACGGCTCCGAGGGCCGGTGGACGGGTCGAATTCATCAGCTCCGTGTGATCGCTGTGCCACACGGCATAACCCTTGTCTGAGTAACCATGGGCCGGATCTTCGAAATCCAGCTTCCACAGCCCTACAATCGGCTCCAAGCCGAACTCCCCGCGGGATTGCTCGTTTGCGGCATCTGGAAGCTGAGCCGCGGCTGCGAGATGGAAGCGGCCGCTTTGCGCGCCTTGCCTGAGATACGAGACATGCTTTACCGCGCCTCCGCATTGGGCTCGAGCTTGCGAGCTGAGCGACACCGAAGCGAGACAAAGACCGACGAACGTGCAAAACAAACGCGTGCGCTTCATACATCCTCCTGGCCGGCGGTTTGCCGACGTGGCAAACCATAGCAGCGCGTCTGCGCCGATCCCATGAGGTGCGCATGAAGAAATCCTCATCCGGTCTGAGGAAATAAGCGGGCTTGCCACAACAACTTAAAGAAAGCAGTTTCGCGCGCTTCTCTCCAAAGGCCAGCCTCATGAACGTTATCAGCCGTGTTTTTTCGGGTGTAAGCTTTCCCGTATGGCAGGGGGTCGCCCATCCGCGGCGCGGCAGCCTGTTCGCTTCGGCAGCTTCGAGCTGCGTCCTGATGAGGTTTGCCTCCTGCACCGAGGCCGCAAGCTGAAGCTGCAGCCTCAGCCTTTCCGTGTTCTTTCCTATCTAATCGCCAGAGCGCCCTCTATCGTGACCAGGGAGGAGCTGGGCGAACACATCTGGGGCGGCGTCCACGTCGACCTCGACCAGAGCCTCAACTACTGCATACGCCAAATCCGTCAGGTACTCGATGACAGCGCCTCGCTGCCCCGCTATGTGGAAACGCTTCCGCGCCAGGGCTACCGCTTTATCTGTCCCGCCGAGGCGATCCCGAGCCCTCCAGCAGAACCGCTTCCCGAACTGAACCGACAAAGCCGGTCAGAAGAGCTGCAACCCGCGGAAAACGCGCTCTTCAAGCGGGACCTCCTTGCGAATCCGGCACCTGCCGACTTCGGAGCTGCGCGGGTGAACCGAGCTAGGGTTTTGCCTTTCGCGAGAAGGCGAACTTACCGGCTCGGGGCGGCTGCGCTGACTTTCCTCGGGCTTGCCGCTTCGCTCCTCGTCATGAGAAAGCACTTTCCTCCTAGCTCATCTTCAACGCCGCCTGTGGAAAGCCTCGCCGTGCTGCCGCTTGAAAACCTCTCCGGCGATCCGGGGCAGGAGTATCTCGCTGACGGCATGACGGATGAATTGACCACGATGTTGGCAAGGGATTCGGCTCTGCGTGTCGTTTCGAGAACGTCGGTGATGCAGTACAAGGGAGCGCGCCGTCCGCTGCCGGAGGTTGCGCGCGCGCTTGGCGTCGATGCTGTAATTGAAGGCTCGCTTGCCCGTTCTGGCACGCGGATGCACGTCACGCTTCAACTCATCCGCGCCGACACCGATTCTCATCTCTGGGCGGAAAGCTACGACCGCGATGCCAATGACGCTACCGTAC
>CAXTUV010000134.1:1670-4080 GCA_964247445.1 uncultured Acidobacteriaceae bacterium
AACGGTTGACCAGCGCGGTGCAGCATTCTCCGGCATCGCGCTCCATCGCCCCGGAAGCGCACGACGCCTTTCTTCGCGGGCGATATCTATGGCCGACGTTTCAGATGGAGCAATCGGGAGCTTACTTTCGCAAGGCGACGGAGATTCAGCCCGACTATGCGGAAGCCTGGGCATGGTTATCGAATTACTACGGAGAAGGCATCGCGGGCGGAGTGATGGACCCGCGCACCAGCATGCGTTTGGAGGAGGAAGCTGCGGAGCGGGCCATGACCTTAGCTCCGAATTCTGCTCTATCGCACCAAGCAATGGCGGGAGCGTACCTGATTGACCGTTGGGATTGGAAAAGCGCCGACCGGGAAGTTCTGCTGGCGATCAGCCTCGACTCCGGTGATGCTGTATCGCTCTATCTCCGTGCCAACGTGCTGGAAGCGATGGGTCGATTTCCGGAAGCAATCGAGGTGGAGAAACGGTCGATGGAGATGGATCCCTTCGAGCGCCGTGATGGCCTTGCTTCGATTTATCAGCTCGCGCGCCAGTACGACGAAGCGCTTGCAGACCTGAAGCTGCGGATGCAAACCGCTCCGGACGACCCCGCTTTACTCAGCACGGCTGCGGAGGTTTGGCGTTCGGAGGGCAACTACAAGGCAGCGGTCGAGTTTTGGGCCAAGTTCCACGTGGTTATGAGCGACCCGGAGGCGGCAGCCGATCTTCGGCGCGCCTATGAGCTTGGCGGTCCTCACGGCTTCGTTCGCTGGCAACTGAACCGACGGTTGAAAGAGGCCAAAGATCACTATGTCTCTCCAGTGCGGCTGGCTTCGTACTATGCACAGCTAGGAGATAAGGAGCATGCACTCCCCTTGCTGGAAGAGGGCTGTCGGCAGCGCTCAACGGATGTCCTGTGGGTTCCGGACGACCCTGCTTACGATTTCCTCCACGCAGATGGCCGCTATCAGGCGATCATGCAATGCCTAGCGCAGCCCCCGGTTCAGTAAGGGAAGCCGGCTCTGACCGCGGCGTTCAGGCTTGATTACCTAACCGTCAAGTTGTCAGCTTGGGGCAGCCGACCCGTTGCGATTCGCAGCAGGCCGCCCCGCCCTTGCCAGCTCCAGCACCGTCCGCGCCACCAAATCCGCATCATGCCGCAGCACATCGCCCTCCGCCGCGAACGCTTCCGTGATGCACGCGATGCCGAGGCGCGCGACCTCGGCGACGTCCGGAACGATCACCTCCGCGCCCTCGGCCGCGTAGCGGGCGCGTACCGATGAGGAGACCGGCGCGGTGTTGACCAGCGCGTAATCCAGAAACGGCGCGTGGGCGTGGGCGTACATGCGCTCGATATGCTGCGACGCCGACAGGTGCAGGCTTTCGTTGCCCTGGGTCATCAGGTTGCACACATACACCCGCACGGCGCGCGCACGGGCCAGCGCTTCCGGGATGCCCTCCACCAGCAGGTTAGTGATGACGCTGGTGTAGAGCGAACCCGGCCCCAGCAGGATCAGGTCGGCTTCGGCGATCGCGGCGAGGGTTTCCTTGAGCGGCGGTACGCGCGCGGGTTCAAGCGGCTCGCCCGGCCCGCGCGCCCGCGCATGCTCCAGAACCAGCTCTTCGATGCGCGCCTTCGAGCCGGTGATCTCGGTCTCCCCGCGCACCAGCGCGCCCGAGTCCATGCGCGCGGCCAAAGTCACGTTGGCTTTTGTAGCCGGATAAATGTGTCCGCGCGTGGCAAGCACCTCGCCGGCCAGCTTAACCGCCAGCGCGAAATCGCCCGTGATTTCCTGGAGCGCGGCCAAGAACAGGTTGCCGAAGGCATGACCCTCGAGCTCGCCGCCGGAACGGAACCGATGCCGAAACAGCCGCGACAACAGCTGCTCGTCCTCGGACAGGGCCACCATGCAGTTGCGGAGGTCGCCCGGGGGCAGCATGCCGAAGTCCTTGCGCAGACGTCCGGAAGAGCCGCCGTCATCGGTAACGGTCACAACAGCCGTCAGCTCGCTGATGATCGTGCCGGTGAAGTGCTTCAGCCCGCGGAGTAGAGTGGAAAGCCCTGTCCCGCCGCCGATGGCCACCACCCGCAGCCCCGCTGCTGTGTCCCCCGGGTGCAATGCGGTCTAGATCGCTTCCGGGTACAGCAGTTCGGTAAACCGGGGATCGTCGGCCATCTGCCGGAAGTCCCCATCGTTGCGTGCCGTGATGCGGTTGAAGGGCTTGAGCTCGATTGCGCGCTGCAAGTGCTGAAGGCAATCCTCAGAGCGCCCGGTCATCCCGTAGAGTACCGCCAGCCCGTAGTGCGCGTAATCGGCGCGCTCATCGTACTCCACCACGGCCCGTAGGTGGTCGTGCGCTTCATCGAAGTCGCTATTGCCGATGCAGGCCATGGCATAGTCGTACTGTTCGGTTGGCGTTTGGAAGT
>CAXTUV010000134.1:4090-7756 GCA_964247445.1 uncultured Acidobacteriaceae bacterium
GACGCGCAGAGCGCGCGACCGGCTCTGCACCTGCCGTTCGCAGGCTTGCCGGTGCACCCGGGCCCGCTCCCGTACTTCCGGCGGCGCGCCCTCGAGCGAGCGAAAGCCCTGGAGTGCCTCGTCATAATTGCCGAGCTGCATGGCTTCCACCGCGGCGGAGTACGTGTCAAACGCCGCGCGCTGGGCCTCGTTTGCAAATGGGTGTACCTTGGCGGCCAGCGTCTTCGGTTGCGAGGTGGTCTTGGGCATGCGGCCGGCGTCTCCGGGTGGTGCGATTTCGGGGGTAGGGGCGGGGAAGAGAAGCCGCTGCGCCCGCCGCCTAGTTGCCTAGTGTATACCGGGGTCCGCACCCGCGGGTCAACTCACCTAGGCGTCGCGGCTGAGCCGTAGACCGCCGGATTCAACTCCGGATCGTTGTACATCTTCAATTGCCGGTAAAGCTTGAAGCGGCGCTCCCCGGCCAGCACTTGCGCCCATAAGCGGTTGAGCATGGCTTGGAGGTCGTCCCGCTGCTCCAGCAAAACGGCAAGCCGCGCCCGGTTGCGCTCCCCGTGGCCCGCAGGGGCGTTGCCGCGACTGATCTCCTCGCGCGTGTGATAAAGCTTCAGCGACAGGATGGAAAGCCGGTCAATCATGAGTCCGGGGCTTTCCGAGTGCAGCTCAGCCTCTGGCTTGGGCAAGCCGAGCGGAGCCAAAGCTGCGAGCAGGTGCTCGTCGCAGGCCTCAGCCAAGTCATTCCGGTGCTGGTTCACCCGGTCCACCGCGCGCTTGGCTCGGGCAATCGACGCATCCGTGGCGTGCTCGGCCCGGGCCTGGTCCTCTAAGTGCCACAGATCGTAGTTCGCGCGGTGCTGGGCCAGCAACAACTGCTCAAATCCGAAAGCCGGCCCCGGATCGCCTCCGCCATGCCACAACGCCGTCGCGTGGTCTTGGTGCGCGGCAATGGAAACGGGCAGCATCATGGAGCGGGTCCTGAGTAGAATAAGGCGGGTCCGCGTCGAAGGCCAAACGCGGAGTCCTTGAAGGAGCCGCATCCCCATGCCTGCTGAAGCGCCTGCCGCCGCACCGCACCGCCGCTACAACCCCCTGCGCCGCTCCTGGGTACTGGTCTCGCCGCAGCGCACTCAGCGCCCCTGGCAGGGCGAGGTGGCCGAAGCCGGCGCGTTCAGCGACCTCCATTACGATCCCAAGTGCTACCTATGCCCCGGTAATCCCCGCGCCGGCGGCGAGCACACCCCGGCCTATGAGCATGTGTATGCCTTCGACAATGACTACCCGGCGCTGCTGCCTTCGGTCACGCCCTTCGCTGTCACGGACCCGCTGCTGCGTGCCGAAGAGGAGCACGGTCGGTGCCGCGTGCTCTGCTTCCATCCCGACCATTCCCTCACCCTCGCGCGCATGGCACCGGCCGACATCGAGCGCGTGGTCGAGGCCTGGGTTGAGGAAGAAGCCCGCTTGCGCGCCGACACTTCCATCGCGTATGTGCAGATTTTTGAGAACCGGGGCGCGATGATGGGCGCGAGCAACCCCCACCCGCACTGCCAGGTATGGGCCACCGGGCATGTGCCGGACGAGCCCGCCGAAGAAGCCGCCGCGCAGGCCGCTTACCACGCTGAACGGGGCAAGCTGCTGCTGGCGGAGTACGTCGCGCTCGAATCGCGCGAGGGAACCCGCGTAGTCTGCTCCAACGAGGAGTTTCTAGCTGTCGTGCCGTGGTGGTCGGTTTGGCCGTTTGAAGCATTGGTGCTGCCGCGCGAGCCGGTCCGCACGCTCCCGGAGTTCTCGCCCGCGCAACGGACCGGCCTGGCCGCGATCCTTAAGCAGCTCACAACGCGCTATGACAACCTTTTCCAAACCAGCTTTCCATACACGATGGGCTTCCACGGCGCGCCTGTCGGTCAGGCAGCGCCGGGTTTCGTGTGGCATGCCCACTTCTACCCGCCGCTGCTGCGCTCGGCAACCGTGAAGAAGTTTATGGTGGGCTTTGAGATGCTTGGGATGCCGCAGCGTGACATCACGGCCGAGGGTGCCGCCGAGCGCTTGCGGGCCGTGCCGGAGGAGCATTTCGCCAGCCCTGCGGCGGCCCTGAAGGCCGTTCCTTCCTAACTGTCCTTGACGACTTCGCTATGCTGTCCACCTAATGAGGGTGTCATCCTGAACGAAGTGAAGGATTTACTTTCACTCAGACAACGACCAACCCATAAACTTCAAGGGCATGATGCGCACCACCTTCACCCTCGCTCTCGCCCTACTCACCGCCGCTCCGGCTCACGCCGTTTTCCAGCCCGTAACCTGCCGCAACAGCTTCACGGTCGACCAGGAGATCACGGAAGGGCGAAAAGCCGCCGCGCAGGTGTACCGGCAGCAGCCGATCCTGCCTGAGAACGACCCAATTACCCAGTATGTGCAAAATCTGGGCGCGCGCCTGGTGCAGTTCGCGCCGCTCGCGCCCGGCGTCACCAAGCAATGGCCGTTTAACTTTCATGTGGTTGCGAGCGATGAAATCAATGCGTTCGCACTGCCGGGCGGGGCAATCTTTATCAATCTCGGGACGATTCAAGCCGCGGACACGGAAGCGCAGCTCGCGGGCGTGATGGCGCACGAGATTTCACATGTGGTCATGCGGCACTCCACCTGCAACCTAGGCCGCCAACAGTCGAAGAGCCTCCTGTACGGCCTGGGCGCGATCGGCTCGGCTATCCTGCTCGGCAACGGGTCCGCCGGGCAGCTCGCGCAGCAAGGGCTAGGGCTCGGCCAAAATTTGGATTTCCTGCATATGTCACGCGGCGACGAGCAGCAGGCCGACCTGCTCGGCACGAACATCCTCTATAACGCGGGGTATGACCCGCGCGGGCTGCCGCAGTTCTTTGAGACAATCCAGGCGAAGTACGGCGCGGGCGGGGCGCAGTTCCTGTCGGACCACCCAAACCCGGGCAATCGCACCGAGTATGTGAACCGGGAGATCGCGACGCTGCCCCGCCGCGAGAATCCTCTGGTCACCTCGGCTGCGTTCAAAAGTGTGCATGCCGTCGCGGCGGGACGTAAGGCCCTCACAGCGAAGGAGATTCAGGCGGGAGACTGGCGGCGCTCCGGCCAGTACGCCACAGGGCCGGGGAGCAACGGCGGGGTGGTCTCGGCTGCCGTGCAAACGCCCGGCGGCGCAGGCGGCCAGGCCGCAAACGGCGCGTCCGGGGCTGCTTCCTTGAGCCGCGAACAGCTCGGGTTAAGCGGTGAGCTGAGCACCGTCGCAGGTTCCGGCTTTGCCCTCCAAGCGCCCGAAAGCTGGACCCAAGCCAGCGGTAAAAGCGGTTCGCTGACGCTGGCACCTCCAGGAGGCGCGGGACCTTGGGGCGTCAGCTATGGCGTGCTGGTGGACCACGTAGACCCGAACGGCTCTTTGCGCGCGACCCCCGCCGCGCTGGTCGCTCAACTCACGCAGGGCAGCGCGGGCTTGCAGCAGGCTGGCTCGCCCGTGTCCACGCAGGTCGCCGGACGGCCCGCATACACGGTTTCCATGCGCGGGCCCTCGCCCATTACCGAGAACGGGACGGCGCTGGTGGAACGCGACCGGCTTGTAACGGTTTCGCGGCCCGACGGCGGGGTGAACTATTTGGTATTCGTCGCGCCCGATCGGGACTCTTTGCTGCTGCAGCCGACCTTTGATAC
>CAXTUV010000135.1:0-482 GCA_964247445.1 uncultured Acidobacteriaceae bacterium
TCATCGTGTCGAGCGCGGTTTTCGCGAGAGCGGCGTCGGTCAGCTCGATCGCCAGCATCAGGCCCATGCCGCGGACTTCGGCGATGATTTCGTGCTTGGCTTTCAGCTCCGAAAGCCGCGAGTGAAAGTACCCGCCGACATCCGCAACATGCGCGAGCAGCCCTCCACGTTCGATCTCATCAAACACTGCGCAAGCCACCCGGCAGGAGAGCGGGCCGCCGCCGAAGGTGGTCCCGTGCAGCCCCGGGTGCATGGCTTCGCTTACCGCCTCGGTGCAAAGCACAGCCCCAAGCGGCAGGCCGCCCGCGAGCGGCTTCGCGACCGTAACAATGTCCGGCTCCGCGCCGTAATGCTGGTAGCCGAACCACTTGCCTGTACGCCCGAAGCCGGCTTGGATCTCGTCGATGACGAGCAACGCGCCGGTTTCCTGGGTCAGCGCGCGCGCCCGGTCGAGCCACGCCTGCGACCCAGGCCGGATGCCG
>CAXTUV010000135.1:492-7745 GCA_964247445.1 uncultured Acidobacteriaceae bacterium
ATTCAACGCCCATCGCGCAGAACTGGTCCGACCATGCCGCCTCGAGCGCGGCTACGTCATTGAAGGGCAGGAACTCTACGCCGGGCATCACCGGCTCGAACGGCTCGCGGTACTTCTCCTTGTGCGTGGTCGCGACCGAGCCCATGGTACGTCCGTGGAATGCGCCTTCGACCGCGAGGAACTTCGTCCCCAAGCCGCCGCGCGCATGGGCGTACAAACGGGCGAGTTTCAGCGCAGCCTCCCAGGCTTCGGTGCCCGAGTTGCAGAAGAAAGCCCGGGGAAGATCGCTCGCGCGGGTGAGCCGCTCGGCAAGCGCGGCTTGGCCTTCATGGAAGAACAGATTCGACAGGTGCAGTGGATGCCGCGCGCCTTCCAGCAGCGCCTGTTCGATCGCCGGGTGCGCGTAGCCGAGCGCGTTGACGCCGATCCCGCTCAGCAAGTCGAGATAGCGCGTGCCGTCGCTCATGGTCAGGTACACGCCTTCGCCGCTCTCGACCAGCAGCGGGTAGCGCTCGTAAGTCGGCAGCAGCAGGTGCTTCTCCGCCGCTTGCAATTCTTTAAACTCCATCACCCCTCCTTTGAACCGCGCCGGCGCGAAAGGGAAGCCGCGCTTCATAAACATTCACGGGGGAAAGGGACTTTGACTCCACCCTTCACCCTCCACTCTCGCGTCACGCCACCAGCACTTCCGTTCCGTCCGGCACGCGCGCGCTCAACAGGTCCGGCAGCAGTCCAGCCCGCTCCGCCGGTAGAATCCGCACCCGTTTGACGCCCCCGAGCAGTGCTTCGCGGCAGGCGTGGAGCTTGGGAAGCATACCGCCGGTAATGACCTCGGCACGGGTGAGTTCGGCGATCTGCCCGGTATGGAGCCAGCGGAGCACGGTGCCGTCGGCCCCGCGCACCCCCGGTACGTCGGTGAGAAAAACGAGCGCGTCGGCATGGCAGGCAGCGGCGCAGGCCGCCGCCATCTCGTCGGCGTTGATGTTGTAGTATTCGCCGTCGAACCCGAGCGCGATCGAGGAAATTACCGGGACGCCGCCCATTTTCCAAATCGCTTCGAGCCAGCGCGGGTCGGCTGCGGCGATCTCGCCCACGAATCCCAAATCGGGCCCAAGCCCGTTTCCAGACTGCTTCTTGCGCGCGCGAAAGACCATGCCGTCGCCGCCCGAAAGCCCCATCGCCGGGACGGCTTGCGCTGTTAAGGCAGCAACGAGGCTTTTGTTGACAGCCCCGCCGAGGACCATGAGCGCCGTGTCGCGGGTTTCGGCGTCCGTGACCCGCAGGCCGCCGATGAACTCGCTTTGCTTGCCTAGCTGCTGAAGTGTGCGGGTGAGCTGCACGCCGCCGCCGTGGACGACAGCGACATCGCTTCCGACCCGGCGCAGATCGGCGATGGCGCGGGCCGAAGCGCGCAGCAGCGCGGCATCCTGGAGCGTGGCCCCGCCCAACTTGACGATGTACCTCATAGCAGGCCCTCGGTTTCCTCAAACCCGTGCATCAGGTTCCAGTTCTGCACGGCTTGGCTTGCCGCGCCTTTCAGCAGGTTGTCCAGGCAGCTCACAAGAATGCCGCGCCGGCCGTCGGGCGCGACCGAAACGCCCAGGTCGCAGAAGTTGGTTCGCTCAACCGATGCGATCTGCGGAAGGTCGGGAAAGAGCCGGACCAGCTTGCGGCCTCGGTAAAAGTCAGCAAAGCACTGCTCGACTTCGTTGCCGATAACGCTCGCGCGAAACCGGACATATATGGTGGACAGGATGCCGCGTGGAATCGGGAGCAGGTGCGGGGTAAAGGTGATCTGCGCACCGTTGAGCCCGAGCTGCTCGCGCAGCTCGCCCCCGTGCCTATGGCTCCAAAGTCCGTAGGCGGAAAAGCTGTTCGCCGCATACATGAAGTGGGTCTTGGGCGTAGGTTCCCGGCCCGCGCCGCTCACCCCCGACTTGCAGTCGCAGATCACGCCGTGATCCAGGTCGAGCAGCCCGAGCAGGGGCTTGAGCGCCAGGATGACCGAAGTGGCGTAGCAGCCGGGGTTCGCAATGAGCCTTGCTTTTGCGATGGCTGCTGCGTGCAGCTCGGGCAGGCCATAGACCGCTTGGGCCTGCACGGCATCTGTTTCAGGCGTGTCCGCGAAGCCGTACACCGCGCGATCCGCCGGGTCGGACAGCCGCCACGCCCCGCTCAGGTCAATCACCCGCAGGCCGAGCCGGAGCAGCTCGGGAACCCACTCCTGGGACTGCTCGTGCGGGGTCGCGAGGAAGACGGTATCGACGCCGTCCAAGGCATCAGGGGAAAACGGGCGCACCTGAAACGCCTCGTCCGGCGCAAGCCCGCGCAGCCCCGGATGCGCGCGCAGGAGCGAATCCTCCTCGCGCCCGAAGAACTCGGGCGGCGTCCCGTGGAGGCGCGGATGCGCGAGCAGCAGCCGCGCGAGCTCCTGCCCGGCGTAGCCCCGGGCTCCAACCACAGCTGTATGCAAGCCGCTCAACCGATCATCACCTGAAGCCGCGAGCACAGCGCGCCTGCCTGCCGTTTGTTGGGGCACACCAGCAGCACCGTATTGTCGCCGGCCACCGTGCCGATCACCTCCGGCAGCTCTTCGTTGTCGAGCGCCGCGGCGACCGGCTGCGCCGAACCCATCACCGTGACCAGGACGAGCAGGTTTTGCGCCTGCTTGACGCGCAGGCCGAAGCTTTTGAGCAGCTCGCTCAGCGCGGGCAGGGCGTCCTCATCCTCCTCAACCAATGCGAGGCCGCCCGAACCCGGCAGCATGTACCCTTCCGATCCCTTCATGAGGCGAAGCTCGCGCATGTCGCGCGAAAGCGTGGCCTGGGTCACGTCAAAGCCGCGCTTGCCGAGCTTACGCCGGAGCGCGTCCTGGTTCCCAATCTGGTTCTCGGTCACAAGCGCGCGAATGGCGGCGTGGCGTTCGACCTTGTTTTCTGAAGCTGTCACGCCGCCTGCCTTTCCGCGCTTTCGCGCACTGTATAAAAATACGCTCTGCTGTATAGTTATGCAAGCGGGGCCGCTCCTCCGTGGCCTGGCATTCCCAAAACGGAACGGCGCTTTCATCCCGCGCACAACCGGCTTGTTTCCTGAGCCAAAGGACGTATAGTCAGCTATGCGACAGACCCCGCACCCCAAAACCGAGGGCATGTACGACCCACGCTTTGAGCACGAAAGCTGCGGCACGGGCTTTGTCGCGACCCTGACGGCTGTTCCTTCGCACACCATCCTCGAGCAGGCGCTTGAAGCGCTGGGGCGGCTTGCCCATCGGGGCGCGATCGCCGCGGACGGGCTATCCTCCGACGGCATCGGCATCTGTACAGCCGTCCCGCGCGAACTGCTGCTGGCATCCGCCGGCTTGACTCTGAAACCTGAGCAGCCGCTCGCCGTCGGACAGGTCTTCTTTCCCCGTGCCGCGGACGAGTCGCACGCGAGCCTGGAAGACGCGCTGGCGCATCAAGGCTTTGAAGTTCTTGCCTGGCGCAGTGTCCCGACCCGGTCGGAGATCCTGGGCGAGATCGCCCGGTCCACCATGCCGGTGATCCGGCAGGTGCTGGCCACGACCGCGAACCCCGAGCAGATCGAGCGCCGGCTGTACCTGGCCCGCAAGGACTTCGAGCGCCGCGAAACCCCTGGCTATGTGTGCTCGCTATCGACCCGCACGCTTGTGTACAAGTCCATGTGCTCGGGCCGCCAGCTCGCGCAGTTATACCTCGACCTGGCCGACCCGCGCTTTGTGACCCCATTCGCGGTGTTTCACCAGCGGTACGCGACCAATGTTGCCCCTTCGTGGGATCGCGCGCAGCCCCTGCGGACGCTCGCGCACAACGGCGAAATCAACACGGTATGGGGCAACCGCGCCCGCATGGACGCCCGCGCGGCGACCTTGCCCGCCGAACTGCACCCAATCCTCAGCCCCGGCGGGTCGGACTCGGTTTCGCTTGACGAGACCGCGGAGCTGCTCGCGCAGAATGGACGCACGCTGCCCGAGTCGATCCGGCTCATGCTGCCGCCCGCCCGGCGCGAGCGGCAGTCGGCCTTTTTCTCCTACAACGAGGATGCCATCGAGCACTGGGACGGCCCGGCCGCCGTGATCTTCACCGACGGGCGGTTCGTGGGCGCGGCGCTCGACCGCGTGGGGCTGCGCCCTTGCCGGTATTTTCTATGCGAGGACGACCTGCTGGTGGTCGGCTCGGAAGCCGGGCTGGTCGACCTCGACCCTGAAACGATTGTGCACTCCGGGCGCCTCGGCCCCGGGCAGATGCTGTGCATCGACCTTGACGAAAAGCATTTGTACGAGAACGACGAGGTGTTGGAGGTGTACGACGGCCGCGCCTCCCAGTACGAGCCCCTGCTCGACGAACGGACCCTGGACGCTTCGACGGCGGTCCCTGAGTTGCCCGCGGGCGAGCTCGACCGGCTGCATCGCGGCTTCGGCTACACGCGCGAAGAGCTCCGGATGGTGCTCGGCCCGATGGTCGCGGACGGCAAGGACGCCACCTGGTCCATGGGCGACGACACGCCGCTCGCGCCGCTGGCGCGCTCGCCCCGGCCCGTATACGCGTTCTTTCGCCAGCGTTTCGCACAGGTGACCAACCCGCCCATCGACTCGCTCCGGGAGGCGGTGGTGATCCAGCTGCACACGCGGCTCGGCCCTTGGCCGCACCTGCTTGACAATCACGCGCCTCTGTCCGGCCTTTCGCTTGCTTCGCCCATGCTGTCGCTCGGTCAGGTCGCGGACCTGCGCAGCCGGCGGCACAGCCGCGAGGGCGACCTCCCCTTGGCGGTGCTCGACTGCCTGCTCGGGCCGGACACGTCGCTGGCTGCGGCGCTGGACGAGATCAGCGCGAAGAGCTGCGAGCTGGTGCGCGGCGGGGCGGCGATCCTTCTGCTGTCCGACCGCGCCGCCGACCCCGCTCACGCGCCCGTGCCGATGGCCCTGGCCCTGGGCGCCGTACACACGCGTTTGATCGAGCAGGGCATCCGCGCCCGCGTCGGCCTGGCGGTCGAGGCTGGCGACTGCCGCGACGTGCACCACCTTGCCGTCCTGCTGGGCATGGGCGCGGCGGCCGCCTGCCCATGGCTTGCGCTTGAGTCGGCGCGGAAGGCTGACCCCGCGCAGGGCGAAGCCAACCTGATCAAGGCATTTAACGGCGGCTTGGCCAAGATCATGTCCAAGATGGGCATTTCAGTGCTCGACTCGTTGCTCGCACCTGTTCGATTGCATCGGGCTTGACGCGTCCGTCG
This sequence comes from uncultured Acidobacteriaceae bacterium, assembly GCA_964247445.1. Classification (GTDB taxonomy): domain Bacteria; phylum Acidobacteriota; class Terriglobia; order Terriglobales; family Acidobacteriaceae; genus EB88. Next base: position 5,740 of record CAXTUV010000135.1, read on the forward strand.
TGGAGCAGTGCTTCCACGGCGTTTCTTCGCCGCTCGGCGGACTAGGCTACGGGGAGCTCGAAGCGCAAGTTCGCGCGCACTGGGCGTTCTCTGTGCCCGCGGAAGAACCGGTTGCCGTCCCCGACCTGCCCGACCCGGGATGGATCCGGTTCCGCAAGGCCATCCATGCTGAGCCGCATGGCTGGCAGCCTTCGACCGTGCGTCTCCTGCAAACCGTAACCGGCGCGACCGCCCGGCCCGTGACCCCGCCGCCCGCGCCCGGCGCGGCTTGGGAGGCATTTCGTTCGGCTTCGGTCGAGGCGGAACCCGCAAACCTGCGCGACTTGCTCGACTTCCGCGCAAACGGAGCCCGGCTTGAGCTGACCGATGTCGAAGCGGAACGGAGTATCCTGTCACGCTGCCTGGCCAGTGCTATGTCGCTCGGGTCGCTTTCGCCTGAGGCGCACCAGACCGTGACCGCCGCGATGAACATGCTCGGCGCTCGGTCAAACACGGGCGAGGGCGGGGAAGACCCGGCCGTGTATCAGGCGGACGCCGAGCTCGACCTGCTCGGCCGCAAAGTGCCGGCCCTGCTGCTCAACAATAAAACGAAGCAGATCGCCTCGGGCCGCTTCGGCGTCACGGCGGAGTACCTTCGCAACGCCGAGGAGATCGAGATCAAGATCGCCCAGGGCGCGAAGCCCGGCGAGGGCGGCCAGCTGCCCGGGCACAAGGTCACGGGCTTGATCGCGCGGCTCCGGCACGCGCAGCCCGGTGTCACGCTCATCTCGCCGCCGCCGCATCATGACATCTACTCGATCGAGGATCTGGCTCAGCTGATTCACGACCTCAAGCGGGTCAACCCGGAGGCAACTGTCGGAGTCAAGCTGGTTTCGGAGCTTGGCGTGGGCACGGTCGCGGCCGGGGTTGCGAAGGCCTATGCCGATTACGTGGTCATCGCGGGCCACTCGGGCGGCACGGGTGCGTCGCCGCTTTCGAGCATCAAGTACACCGGCTCCCCGTGGGAGTTGGGCCTGGCCGAGGCGCAGCAAACCTTGGTCCGCAACGGGCTGCGCGGCCGCGTGCGCCTGCGGGTCGACGGCGGCCTGCGCACCGCGCGCGACCTCGTCACGGCGGCCATGCTGGGCGCGGATGAGTTCGCCTTCGGGACCGCGGTGCTGGTCGCGATCGGCTGCGATATGGCCCGGCAGTGCCACCTCAATACCTGCCCGGTCGGTATCGCGACGCAGCGCGAGGACCTCCGGAAGAAGTTCCGCGGCAAGCCCGAGCATATCGTCACGTTCTTTGAGCAGCTGGCCGGGGATGTGCGGGCGCTGCTCGCCCAGCTAGGGCTGCCTTCGATCGAGGCCGCGATCGGCCGCACGGATCTGCTCGCGCAGGTGAAGCAGGCGGCCGGCATCGACCTGACCCGGATGCTGGTGTCCGGCGATGGCGAGCGGCACTGGCAGGGCGCGCGCAACGATCGCCCGGAGCCGCCGTCGGAGCAGCCGATCGATGATGCTTGGCTCGCCCCGGCACTCAGCGCCTATGACACAAACCAGCCCTTCCATTGGCGGGGAACGGTCAGCAATAAGGACCGCACCCTGGGTGCGCGGCTCGCCGGGGAGCTGGCCCTGCGCCAGGCGCGGCGCGCCCATGCCGGGGACGATACCCATCCGGTTCTAAGGTTCGAGATGACCGGAGTCGCCGGCCAAAGCTTTGGCGCGGTCGCGGCACACGGCATGTCGCTGGTGCTCGAAGGCCTGGCGAACGACTTCGGCGCCAAGGGGTTGTCGGGCGGCGCGGTGGTGCTGAAAGGGCAGGGCAGGGCCGCGCGCGACAGCGGGCAACATGTGATCCTGGGCAACGTCGCGCTGTACGGGGCGACAGGCGGTCAGCTGTTCGCAGCGGGGCGCGCGGGCGAGCGCTTTGCCGTCAGGAACTCGGGCGCGCTCGCGGTGGTGGAAGGTATTGGCGACCACGGCTGCGAGTACATGACCGGCGGCACGGCAGTGGTACTTGGGCGC
>CAXTUV010000136.1:0-2370 GCA_964247445.1 uncultured Acidobacteriaceae bacterium
GCCCTGGGCGGCCCGGCGACGGTGGACGGCGCGGCGCGCGAGAACCTGGAAGCTTTTTGGCGGCTTTTGGACACGGTCAGCGCTTCTGGGGTGGAAGTCTTGAGCGGTGAGCTTGAGGCGCGGCTCCGGAAGCTGATGGCCGCGCCGGACGCGCGCGTGAGCGCGCGCTTCGGGGTGCAGGTCATGACTATTCACAAAGCCAAGGGGCTCGGCTTTGAAGCGGTGCTGCTGCCCGGGCTTGAGCGAAAGCCGCGCGCGGAGGACCGACCCCTGCTCGCCTTTCTGGAGCGCGAGGACGGCGTACTCCTAGCCGCGCCCATCGGGTCCAAAGAGGAGGAAGCCGACCGTTTGTACCGTTGGGTGGAGGGGCAAAAGCGCGAGCGCGATGCCGCCGAGCGCAAGCGCCTCTTCTATGTAGCCTGCACCCGCGCCCGTAAGCGTCTGCACCTGTTTGGGGCTGTGGAAGAGAACGAGCAGGGAGGCCTCCGCGCGCCGGACGCAACTTCCCTACTTGGGGCGGCCTGGGCCGGCTTGGAGGCCGATTTCCAAGCGGCGGCGCACACGCATCCCGCCGTCGAGCCTGTTATTCTGCCCGCCCTTGCCGCTTCTGCCGCGACCACCGGCAACGTTTTGGAGCGCCTGCCCGTGGATTGGAGCTGCACAGACGCGGCAACCGATGTGCGGCAACATGCGAAAGCGCCCGCACGCGCTTTATTTTCGCGCCCGGAGGGCTCACCCGCCGCGCGCGCCCGGGGCGTTGCCGTCCATTTACTGATGGAGGCAATTGCCAAAGGCGCGGCTCCGGCCGACCTGCCCACTCTTGCCAGACGTGCGCTGCGGCAGGCGGGCGCGCCGGACGCAGCAGCCGACGAGCTTGCGGCGCTTGCTCGGCGAGCCTCTGAAAGCACTGTCGGACGATGGCTCCTGGCGGCACACCCCGAAGCCGCTGCCGAGAGCGCATTTCAGCTCTGGGACAGAGACGGCAACCTGCGTACCTTGCGAGTTGACCGAACGTTTCTCGCCGGAGCCGTGCCCGGCAGCCGGGGCGAAACGCACCGCTGGATTGTGGACTACAAAACCGGTGCGTCCGGAGCGGAGCCGTCTGAGGCATGGCGGCGAGCACAGAAGGCACTCTACGGGTCGCAGCTTGAGGCGTATGGAAGCGCGCTCGGGAGCCGACACCCGCCGCGGTTCGCGCTCTTCTATCCGGAGCTCGTCACTCTTGTCGCTTGGGACGGCGATGATATGCAGCTTCCATAAAGAGGTCTGCTCGGAGAGTTGTTGAGCAAGCTCAGGTGTCGGCGCGCCCATTTCCATCGTTTGCCGGCGGCACGTAGTGCCGGACATCCGCCCCGTGCACCCAGAAGATCACGTCCTCCGCGATGTTGGTTGCGTGGTCGGCGACGCGCTCGAGCGAGCGGGAGACCACAAGCGCGTTTAGGGCCTGTGAGGTCAGTTCGGGCTGCTCGCGCATAACGCGGAGCAGCGCCAGGTGCGCGTTGCGGTTCAGCTTATCGACCGCATCATCCAGCGTCAGCACTGCGCGGGCAGCCTCGGCATCCGCGTCCACAAAGGCTTGGAGCGCTTTGCGCACCATGGCCACAGCTAAGCCGGCGATGCGCGGGATGTCGACCGGCAAGTCGGCCGGGGGAAGGGTCTGCATCTCGCGAACGCGCTCCACGATATTGACGGCGGAGTCCCCCACGCGCTCGACATCCGCATTAATCTTTATCACCGCCAGAATAAAGCGCAGGTCAACCGCCATGGGCTGCTCCATGGCGAGCAGGTCGAGCGCGAGCTGGTCGATCTCGCGTTCGTAGCGGTTGATGCCGGTCTCGGACTGTTCCACCTGCGCGGCAAGCGCAAGGTCGCGCGTGCGGTACGCTTGCACGGCGCGGTCAATGGACTGCTCAGCCATGCCGGCCATGATGAGAATCTTCTCTTTCAGATCACCGAGGCTTTGGTGGAAGCGGACGCGCAGTGTGTGGACTCCCGGTAAAGTTTGCGGTGCGGGCCGTGTTCGGCATAAGCGAGGGTTTATGGTTCAGGGACCAGGGTTTAGGGAACGGCATGAGATAGGGATTGAGCTTGCATTTGGAAGGCGCTTACCATACGTTGTGCGCTGAGCGGAATGAGCGGCGAGCAGAGGAAGGCCTCTTCTGAACCCTGTACCCTAAACCCTATTCCCCTGCCCTTCACCCAAACCTCCCCGTGATGTAGTCCTCGGTCCGCTTGTCGCCCGGGTTGGTGAAGATCTTATGGGTGCGGTCGAACTCGACAAGCTTGCCGGTGAGAAAGAACCCGGTGCGTTCGGCGACGCGGGCAGCCTGCTGCATGTTGTGCGTCACGATCACGATGGTGTATTGCGAT
>CAXTUV010000136.1:2380-7744 GCA_964247445.1 uncultured Acidobacteriaceae bacterium
GAGGTGGACACCGGGTCGAGCGCGGAGGCGGGCTCGTCCATCAGCAGCACCTCCGGGTCGACCGCGAGCGCGCGCGCGATGCAAAGCCGCTGCTGCTGCCCGCCGGACAAGCTCGCGCCGGATTTCTTACGCAGGTCGTCCTTGACCTCTTCCCAAAGTGCCGCCGACTTGAGCGACTTTTCAACAACCTCGTCGAGCACACGGCGGTTGCGGAAGCCATTCAGCTTGAGCCCCGACGCGACGTTGTCGTAAATCGACATGGTCGGGAACGGGTTGGGGCGCTGAAAGACCATACCTACGCGGCGGCGAATCTCGACCGGCGCGGCATCGCGGTAGATGTCGAGCTCGCCGATGCGGACCGTGCCCGCGGTGCGTCCGCCCGCGGTGGTCTCGTGCATCCGGTTGAGGCAGCGCACAAAGGTGGACTTGCCGCAGCCGGACGGGCCGATGAGCGCCGTGGCCTGGTTGGGCGGAATGTCAAGCGTGATGCCGAATAGGGTCTGGTGCGAGCCATACCAGGCATTGAGTTCGTGGACTTGGATGGGAACGCCCAAGCTAGGTTGCCCCTTTCAAAACGCCGCGCGCGGCGGCCAAGCGGACCAGTGCGACGGCAAGCACGATCAGCAAAATTAAGACCAGCGCGCCCGCCCAGGCAAGGCGGTGCCAGTCGTCGTAGGGCGAAATGGCGTACACGTAGATTTGCAGGGGCAGCGCGGCGATAGGCTCGTTGAGGTTGACGCTCCAAAAGTTATTGCCGAACGCCGTGAACAGCAGGGGCGCGGTTTCGCCGGCCACGCGCGCGAAGGCCAGCATACAGCCGGTAATCACCCCCGGCGAAGCGGTGCGGAGCGTGATCGACAGGACCGAGCGCCAATTAGGCACTCCAAGCCCGAGCGCGGCTTCGCGCACCGCGTTCGGAACAAGCAGCAGCATCTCCTCAGTCGTGCGGGTGATCGTAGGAATCATCATCACGCCGAGCGCGACCCCGCCCGAGAGCGCGGAAAAGTGCTTTTGCGGGAGCACGATGAGCGAGTAAATCGCGATCCCCATCACGATCGACGGCACGCCGTTGAGCACGTCGGCTGTGAAGCGGACCGCGTTCGCCAGCTTCGACCCGCGGCCGAACTCGGCTAGGAAAATGCCCGCCGCGATGCCGATGGGCACGCCTAAAAGCGAGGCCAGCGCCAGGATCACGCCGGAGCCGACAATGGCGTTCGCCATGCCGCCGCCTGCTTCGCCGATCGGCTTGGGCGTCTGCGTGAAAAACGCCCAATTAAGCGAGGCCGCGCCCTTGTACAGCAGGTAGCCGAAGATCGCGACCAGCGGCGCGACCACCAGGATCGTACTTAGCACGGCAAGCCCGGTCGCTAAGTGGTTCGCGAAGTTGCGCCGCGCGCGGCTGCCGCTGGTCGTCCGGAGCATGGACCTAAACCACCCTTGCCGGTGCGCCGCGCGTGACCGCCCAGACCAGCAAACGCGCCAGTGCGTTGACCGCGATCGTCACGAGAAAGAGCGCCAAGCCGATCTCGATCAGCGCCGAAAGGTAGGTGTCGTCCGACGCCTCGGAAAACTCGTTCGCAATGACCGAAGCCAGTGAGTACCCGGGCGCGAACAGGGACTTCGCGATCTCCGGGCGGTTCCCGATCACCATCGTGACCGCGAGCGTTTCCCCGAGCGCGCGGCCCAGACCGAGGATCACCGCGCCCACGATGCCGATGCGCGCGTTGCGCAGCACGCCCATGCGGATCATCTCCCAGCGGGTCGCGCCGAGCGCGAGCACCGCTTCACGCTGCGCGTGCGGCACGGACCGCATGATTTCGCGGGTGAGCGAAGAGATGATCGGCAGGATCATGATGGCGAGAATGACGCCCGCCGCGAGCATGGAGGGGCCGTAGTTGGGGCCGGAGAACAGGGTAGTCCAACCGAGAGCTTTCTTGAGAACCGGCCCGACGTGCTCGCGCAACAGCGGGAGGAGGATAAAGATCGCCCAAAGCCCGTAGACAACGGATGGGATCGCGGCCAGCAGCTCGGTCAGGAACGCGAGCGGCGCGCGCAAGAACAGCGGGCACATCTCGGTCAGGTACACGGCCAAGCCGACCGAAAGCGGGACCGCCAGCACCAGCGCGACGGCGGAGGAGACCAGCGTGCCATAAACAAACGGCGCGGCCCCGAACGAGCCGGAAACCGGATCCCACGCCGATTTGAAGAAAAATCCCCAGCCGAACTGATGGAGGGTGAGCCGCGAGCGAAACACCAGCTCAAACGCGATCAGCCCGACAATCGCGAAGATGGAGAGCGCGCAGGTGATCATCGCCGCGCGGAAGCCCCCGTCGGCCGACGAAGACTTGCCGAGGCCGCTCAGATAGCGGCGCACCTCGGACGGGGCGGCCGGCTCGGGCATGCGCGCTAGGGCCTCGCGCGGAGACTGCGGCGCGAGCGCCGGCATGCGGGCCTGTTGTGTTTTGCCGTCCACCAAATCGAGATTATCCGGGTTGGGTGAATACACGGTAAAGGTTCAGTTCCTGAACAGGCTACCAGCGCGGCGCGGCGTCCGGGCGCGCAGCCCCCGAAAGGCCCGAAGCCGGTTCCGTTTTGGGCGAGGAGGCCCATTTTGGAACCGGCTCTCCGCGCTACTTGAGCGAGGCCACAGTCGCTTTCACACGCTCGGCCACGGGCGGCGGCAGGGGCGCGTAAAACAGCTGCGGCGCTTCCCCTTCGCCGTGCTCCAGCATCCACCCCAGGAAGTCCTTCAAGACCTTGGCTTTCGCCTGATCCTGCGGCTGCGTCGGGATGAGCAGCCAGGTGAACGAGGAGATTGGGTAGACCGCCGCGCCGGGTTCGTTGGTGATGGAAACGCGGTAGTCCGGGGGCATTTGCTTGAGCGCGGCGGCCGCAGCTGCGACCCCTTCGATCGACGCCTTGACGAACTGACCTGAAGCGTTGCGGACCTCGCCGTACGGGATTTTGTTCTGGAGCGCGTAGATCAGCTCGACGTAGCCGATGGAGCCGGGCAGCTGCCGCACAAGACCGGCGATGGCCTCGTTACCCTTGCCGCCCAGGCCCTTGGGCCAGGAGACAGCGGTTCCCGCGCCAGGGCCGCCCTTCCACTCCGGGCTGACTTTGGAAAGCCAGTCGGTAAAGATAAAGGTTGTGCCCGAGCCGTCGGACCGGTGCACGACGGTGATGTCGATGTTCGGCAGCTTCACACCCGGGTTGTCCTTTTGGATCACCGGATCGTTCCAGGTCGAGATTTTACCCAGGTAGATGCCTGCGAGCGCATCCTGCGAAAATTTAAGTTCCTGCTGCACGCCGGGCAGGTTGTAGATGGGCACTACCGCGCCGAGCACGGTGGGAATGTGCTGCACCTTGACCTTGGATTCCTTGATCTGCGCGTCCGTCATGGGGCCGTCGGTCGCGCCGAAGTCGACCGTGCCCGCGGTCACCTGGCGGATGCCGCCGCCCGAGCCGATGGGCTGGTAGTTGATCTCCACGCCGGGGTGCTGCGCGCTGTACTCAGAAAACCACTTGGAGTAGATCGGGTTGGGGAAGGTCGCGCCCGCCCCATTCAGTTTCTGAGCAAAACCGGTTGTACACACCAGGGCGAACCCTGCAAATACCGCAGCTGCTTTCACGCAAGCCTCGCTTTCTCTTCCGCTGCATTGTGCGTGAGGCTTGTTACAGGCGCTTGAATGCTGCCCGAAACCTGGGCAATCGGCAGGGTGAAGAAGAACGCGGCCCCGGCACCCAGTTCGCTTTCGGCCCAAACGCGCCCGCCGTGGGCCAGGATGATGTGCTTCACGATCGCGAGCCCCAAGCCGGTTCCCCCGGACTCGCGCGAGCGCGCCTTGTCCACACGGTAGAAGCGTTCAAAGATGCGATGGAGGTGCTCCTCCGCCATGCCCGGACCCCAGTCCCGCACGCAAAACTCAACTGAACCGGGAAGCTCGCGCGCGCTTAAACGAACCCGCCCGCCCGAGCGGCCGTACTTCATCGCGTTCTCGATCAGGTTGCCGAATACCTGCTCGAGCGCGTCACGGTCGGCGGCGACCGGGTTGTGCGGCGCGGGGTCGAGTTCTAGAGCGATCCCGGTTTCGCGCGCGAGACCGCCCAGGGTCTCCGCGGCTTCCTCAAGCAGCCGCGCGGCAGGGACCGCTTCGAGGCGCAGGCGGTAGTCGCCGGCTTCGACCGTAGCCAGCGCAAGGAGGTCTGCGGTAAGCCGGTTCATCCGCTTCGCATTGCGCAGCACCACGCCCAGGAACTCGCGCGACTGCGGCGGCACGCCTTCCTCATCGAGCACCGTTTCCACGTAGCCGGTGATCGAGGTGAGCGGGGTGCGCAGCTCGTGCGAAACATTGGCGACGAAGTCACGTCGGATGCGCTCCGCCCGCTCCGCATCGGTGACGTCCGACAGAACGACAACCGCGCCGCCGGTCGGCATGGGTGCGGCGGACACGGCAAACGCCCGCCCCGGCGCGATCCCGGTGGCGCGTCCGCTGCCGAGGGCCCGTTCTTTCTGCGCCACAGCCACCGCGCGCAGCACCTCCGGGTCGCGCAGCGCCTCGACCAGCGGCCGGCCTTCGCGCGCCTGCGTCATGGCGCGCATCTTGCGGTTCGACCAGGTGACCAGGCCGGTCGGCCCGATGCCGACCACTGCTTCCTGCATGGAGTCAAGCAGGACCAGCAGCTCCCGGCGCGAAGCTTCGAGCGCGCGGAAGCTTTCCTCGAGTTTGGCCGCGGTCGCGTCCAGCGCGTGAGCGACCTCGGAAATCTCGTCCAAGCGGCCTTCCTCAATGCGCGCCGAAAGCTCGCCGGCGGCGATGCGGTGGGCGAAGCGCACGATGCGGTTCAACCGATGCTCGGCGCGGCGGGCCAGCAGGAGCGCCATAAGCGTGCCAAGAACCAGCGCCAGCAGCGAAGCCAGCAGCAGGCCGCGCCGCAGCAGAGGAAAGATGCCTTCAAGCGGGCCGAGCGAAAAGCGATACTCCGCCCGGTAGGGGCCTGCCTGCTCTAGGTAGTGCAGGGCGGGTGCCGTCGCGGGCAAGACGCGCTGCTCGGTGAGCACGCGACCGCCCCCATCGGTGACGCGGATGTCGGCGCGCGCTCCCAGGGCTTCCAGACGGGCCAGGGTCGGCAGCTCGGCGGCCTTCGACGCCGCGAGCTCCGCCGCGAGCGTCCGCGCCTTACCCGCGTAATACTGCTGCGCGGCATGGCGAAGGGAACGCTCGAGAATATGACGGACTGAAAAGTCCAGCATCGCCGTGCCGACGGAGAGCACAAGGAGGAAGCCAAGCAGGAGCTTGGTGAAGACGCGGCCGGGCATAAGGGCAAGGGTAGAGGGGTGCGGGGGGGAGGGTAAAGGGAAAC
>CAXTUV010000137.1:0-1619 GCA_964247445.1 uncultured Acidobacteriaceae bacterium
GTGAGGGCGCGATGGCTGCGGTGCTGGGCCTCGATGCCGCTGCGACCGCCCTAGCCTGCCTGAACGCCGAGGCCGAAACAGGCGAGATTGTCGCCCCCGCAAATATGAACAGCCACGCGCAGATCGTCATCTCCGGCACACGCGCCGCAGTCGAGCGCGCCGGGGCATTGGCCAAGGAGGCTGGGGCTAAGCGCGTGGTGCTGCTGCCCGTCAGCGCGCCCTTCCACTGCGTGCTGATGCGCCCGGCCGAGCAGCGGCTCACGCCTTTGCTAGACGCGCTCGCGTTCGCGGATGCTCAAGTCCCGGTCGTGCCGAATGTGCTGGCCCGACCCGAAAGCGCGGGGCCATCCTTGCGCGCGGCGTTAATTCATCAGGTAACAGGCACGGTGCGCTGGGCGGAATCCATCGAGCATATGCGCGATATCTTCGACCCAGACCTTTGGATTGAGGTCGGGCCGGGCAAGGTGTTGTCCGCGCTGCTCCGTCAGATCGACCGGTCGCAAACCGCCTTGAACGTTGAGGATGCCGCGAGCCTCGAGACTACTCTGAATGCCATGAAAGAAGCCCAGCCCGCATGAAGCCCGACCTGCTCCCGATTCCTGAGATCGCCGCGAAACTTGAAATTCCCGAGAAGTATTTAGAGCCCATCGGCCGGTATGGCGCAAAGGTGAAGCTGGGGCTGCTCGACGACCCGGCGTTCCCGCGCCGGGGCAAGCTCATCCTGGTCACCGCGACCACCCCCACCGTTTCGGGCGAGGGCAAGACCGTTACCTCGATCGGGCTGACGCAGGGTCTGGAGTACGTGCTGAAAGGCACCGGTAAGCGGGCCGTGCTGACCTCGCGCGAGCCTTCGCTAGGGCCGGTTTTCGGCATGAAGGGCGGCGCGGCCGGCGGCGGCAGGGCGCAGGTGGAGCCGAGCGAAAAGATCAATCTTCACTTCCACGGCGACTTTCACGCAATTACCTCCGCGCACAACCTCCTTGCGGCGCTGCTCGACGCACACATCTTTCACGGCAACGATCTCGGGATCGACCCGGCAACCGTGACCTGGCCGCGCGCGCTCGACATGAACGACCGCGGGCTGCGGCGCGTTACTACCAACCTAGCCGGGCCCAAAAAGGACGGTTCCGCACCGCGCGAGGGCTCAAACCAAACCGCTGGATTCGTAATCACCGCGGCGTCCGAGATCATGGCGATTCTAGCTCTGGCACGCAGCCGCGAAGACTTGCGGATGCGCTTGGGCAGCATCATCGTGGCGCAAACCCGGGCGGGCGAGCCAGTGCGCGCCGCCGACCTCGAAGCAGTAGGGCCGATGATGGCGCTGCTGGCCGAGGCAATCGAGCCGAACCTGGTGCAGACCACTGAAGGTACCCCGGCGTTCGTCCATGCGGGGCCGTTCGCGAATATCGCCCACGGTACCTCGTCGGTCGTGTCGCAGGACATGGGCCTGCGCGTGGCGGATTACGCGGTGAATGAGTGCGGGTTCGCGTCCGACCTGGGCCTGGAAAAGTACATGGACATCGTCACGCGCGAGTGCGGCTTTCTGCCCGCGGCGGCCGTGCTGGTGACCACCGCGCAAAGCCTGAAGAACCAAGGCGAGGGCGACCTGGAGCGCGGCT
>CAXTUV010000137.1:1629-7692 GCA_964247445.1 uncultured Acidobacteriaceae bacterium
CAACCATTTTCCAAAGGACACGGACGAGGAACTCGCGCGGCTGAAAGCATGGTGCGACGAGCGCAGTCTCCCAAACGCATATACCGAGGCGTTCACGCGCGGGGCCGAGGGCGCGGCGGACTTGGCTCGGGCGGTGCTTGCGGTGTGCGACAAGCCCGCGCCCGCGCTGACGCCGGCTTACACGCTTGAGCAAACGCTGGAGCAGAAGATCGAGGCGGTCGCGACAAAAGTGTACGGGGCTGCTGGAGTGGACTACACGGACGGGGCCCTCGCGGCCCTCGCCCGGTTTACCGGCTGGGGCTTCGGCGGGGTGCCGGTGTGCATCGCGAAAACGCAGTATTCGCTCTCGGATGACCCGAAGCTGCCTGGCGCGCCCACGGGTTGGCGTTTGCGCGTCAACGGTGCGTCGCTCTCAGCCGGGGCGGGGTTTGTGGTGGTGATCGCGGGGAGCATGATGCTGATGCCGGGCCTGCCGAAGACCTCGCGCGCGATGGGGATTAACGTGGACGCGGAAGGCACCATCCTAGGGCTCCGGTGAGCTGGAATGTCGAACGTACTTTACATCCTTGCCGGCATTTACCTAGCGGCAATGGGCTTTTTCCTGAAGACTGTGCCGGGTGAATCCGGACCGTTTGTAAGCGGCGACGAGCGCGTGAAGCGGGAAGCGACCCCGATCAAGCGCATCCTCGTGATCGCGCTCGGTTTGCTGATGCTGACCTATGGCGTGTATGAAGTCGTACAGGCTCGACGGCATCCCGAGCAGCCTTCGCGAAACCCCGATACGCCGCACGCTATACAGGAAGGGGCCTAAAGCTCATGCCCTACCTCCTCAAATCTGAGCCTGACAAGTACTCCTTTGACGACCTGGTCCGCGAGGCTGAAACCATGTGGGACGGGATCAAGAACGCGCAGGCCCTGAACACACTCGGGGCCATGCGCAAAGGCGAAAAGCTGGTGATCTACCACTCGCAAACCGGCAAGGAAGCGGTGGGTCTTGCGTCGGTGATTTCGGTCGAGCCGGCGGATAAGAAGAATCCAATTGTCCGCATTAAGGCCGGACGTCGGCTGAAAACTCCGGTGTCGCTCGCGGTGATGCGGGAAGCGGCGGTCTTTCGCGACTCGCCGCTGTTTCGGCAGTTCCGGCTTTCGGTGGTGCCGCTCACGGACGAGCAGTACGACTTCATCGTCCATTCCGACAAGCACGCCTAAATCGCGATCAGCTGCTCGGCTTACAGGAGATTCGGGCCTTCTAACCCATGTCATCCTGAGCGGAACACCTGCGCTGCCTAGAGTTACTGAAAGCCTTACGCCCCGAAGTCGACCTCGACGACATCGTTGAAAACCTCCAGCAGCTTAGGAATCACCGCCTGATGGGCTGGATGATCGTAATAAGCCTCAAGCGAAGGCTTGTCGATGAAGTGAAGGCTCGCGCCAAAACCATACCCACCCGCGTGTGGAGAAAGGTTCGGCCCGGCATGGACTGTTAAGAGGCCGGGTATTTCTCCCTTGAGGGCTTTCAATGCATTCGCAGCCTCGGCGACTTGCTCGTCCGCGGCATCAGCTTTCAAGCGCGCGGCTAAATTGTGGATGAACATGCTTTGTGATTGCTCCGAAAAAGTTGCTGGCTCAAATAGCTGAGGATCAGGCACCACTTAATCTTGTGCGCACCGGGAGAGGTTGCTGACTCAAAGGTTCAAACTGCTTCAGTCCGGTCCCACATAGAGCTCGACCGGCGAGAAGCCGATCTCCTTGGTTTTGTGGTCCACGCGCAGGAATAGGGGACTCTTGCCGCCGTTGATGTCCACGCCCATGATCACGCCATTGCCGACCGTTTTGGTGATCTCGATTTTGTGCGACTCGATCTTGCCGTAATCGCTCCTGGAACCCCAGTCGCGCTCGAAATCATCGAAAGAGTAGGAAGCGTAGCGATCGGTGTGCTCGCGCCACTGCTTATCGTTGTTCCAGTAGCCGTAGGCGGCGGGCAAGTCGCCCTTTTCGATCAGCGAGAAGAAATGGTTGATCCGATGCTGCTCCGGCCAATCCCAGAAAACAAAGGTCAAAACAGCCCCGACGACAAGCATCCCAAGCGCGGCGAGCACGCTGTTGCGGATGATGCGGGCGCGGTGGGCGTTGTAGCTGGGTGCGTCAAGCAGGGTCATGGCCCGCCGGTTCTCCTTAGGGGATAGACGCCGATTGCCCGGCGCGTGTTCCCGTCACTCGCGAGTGTAGCTGGTCGCCGCGCGCTCAGCCGCGCGTTCGAGCGCGAGCTCGATCAATCGGTCGAGCAGTCGGGAATAAGGTAAGCCCGAAGCCTCCCACAGCTTGGGGTACATGCTGATGGAGGTAAAGCCGGGCAGGGTATTGATTTCGTTCAGGTAGAGCGCGTCATCGGCGGGGTCGAGCAGAAAGTCGACCCGAGCGAACCCGGCACAGTCGCAGGCCTGAAATGCTTCGACGGCCATGGCGCGAATGCGGTCGGAAAGCTCGGGCGCGAGCGGCGCGGGGATGAGAGGGACTGAGCCTTCGCTGAGATATTTGGCCTCGTAGTCGTAAAACTCCCTGCCCGGCACAATCTCGCCGACCACGGACGCCTCGGGACGGTCATTGCCGAGTACCGCGACTTCCAACTCTCGCGCTTTCCCGGCTGTGCCACCGACGGCTTGCTCGACCACCAGCTTCCGGTCATAGCGCGCGGCTTCTCCGAGCGCCGCCGCGAGCTCCCCTCGGTCGCGGGCCTTGGAGATGCCGACGGACGATCCGCCGTTCGCGGGCTTGACGAACACCGGATACCCGAGTGCGGCTTCGGTCTGCATGGCTGTCCGCGCGGGATCTGCCTGCCAAGCTGACCGTAGAACCGTCAGGTGCTTCGGGATGGGGAGCCCCGCCGACGCAAACAGGCGCTTCATCACATCCTTGTCCATCCCCGCCGCCGAGCCGAGCACGCCCGAGCCCGCGTAAGGGATACCGGCAAGCTCAAGCAAACCTTGCAGGGTTCCGTCTTCCCCGTTAGTCCCGTGCACCACCGGCAGCACTGCATCCAGGTGGAGCCCCTGCGCGGAGGGGTGCTGTGTTTCAAACGGGATCAAGCCCGCGCCCGGCTCCGGGGGCATCAGCGTCGCTTCGCCGCGCGCGAGCACGGCTGCAGCAGAGGTGGCACCGGGGTCGTCGGCGCGCAGGTTCGCCCTGCCGGGAGCGAGCAGCAGTTCGGCCTCCGATGCGGTCACCCAGCGGCCCTCCTTCGTAATGCCGATGGGAACCACCTCGTAGCGTGCTCGGTCTATGTGCGCGAGGATGGAGGCGGCGGACAGCAGGGAAACCTCGTGCTCGCCCGAGCGCCCTCCAAATAGGATGCCGATGCGGAGTTTAGCCATGAAATTCAAGTCGATGGTACCCGGTGCGATACTGTGCAGGAGGGAAGAAATGCGAGAAAGTCGGGGTAAGAACACGACAGGTAACCCGGTTCACGCATCTTTCCGGTAGACCTTTTTAGGGCAGGTAAAAGGTGCATGCGTTCAGGCTCGCGAAGAGCAGCCGGGCGCGCGAAAAGGAGCAATATGATCAAGGTCAGCAGCACTTTAGCGTTAGCGGCTCTCCTCTCCACCTCCGCGTTTGCCGCGGATAACGCGGCGACAAAAACCGATGCGCGGCTTACCGCATCGACAGCGATCCTGCGGGACTTCGCGGCGGTACCGGACAAGGGAGTTCCCGATGCGATCGCGCGGAAAGCTCGCTGCGTGGTGGTGATTCCAAGCTTTAAAAAGGGCGCGTTCATCGGCGGGATTGAGTACGGACAGGGCGTGGCCACCTGCTACGTCGCAAGCAAGGGCTGGAGCGCGCCGGTGTTTGTGCAAATGTCAGGCGTGAGCTTCGGCTTGCAGGCGGGCGGCCAAGGTACGGACCTGGTACTGGTGGGCACAACCAAGCAAAGCGCGGACGATTTGCTCAAAGACAAGATAAAGCTCGGCGGCGACGCATCGGCGGCCGCAGGTCCGGTCGGGCGCGATTCGCAGGCAAACACGACGGAGCTCGCGAACGCAACTTTCCTTACCTGGTCGCGGGCCAAGGGCTTGTTCGCCGGGGTCGATTTAGCAGGCGACGAGGTGAACCAAAATAAGAAAGACACCGCGGCGTTTTACGGCAAGGAGATCCCGTACCAGACGATCCTGAACGGCGGGACGCCGGTGCCGGCTTCGGCTAAGCCATTCATCTCCGAGGTGGGCCGAGTGTTTGGGGTGCATCGGGCGGTGGCGAAGTAATAACTGAAGGTCTGGCGGTCGGGTCCGGATTCATTCGGCGACTCTTGCGCGGCCTGCTTTTCATGCAGGCCGCGCAGCCATTTGGAGGCGCAAAGCACTTTCAGCTTTTTTCACAAGTTTGGTACAGGTCTGATCAGAACGCGGCTCACGGATACATCCGGTTCAACGTCCGGGCGACTGGGATGGTTTCCCGCACATGGTCGAGCCCGCAAATCCAGGCCACCGCGCGCTCGATGCCCATGCCGAAACCGGCATGCTGGACGGAGCCGTAGCGGCGCAGGTCCAAGTACCACTGGAAAGCGTCGAGGGGCAGGTGGTGCTCCTCGATGCGCTGCTTCAGCAGGTCGTAGTCGGCGATGCGCTCGGAACCACCAATGATTTCACCATAGCCCTCCGGCGCGAGCACGTCCATGCAGAGCGCGTATTTAGGCTCGGCGGGGTCGGGCTGCATGTAGAAAGCCTTGACCGAAGCCGGGTAGCGATGAACCATGACCGGGCGGTCGAATTGGCTGGATAGCCAGGTCTCATCGGGTGAGCCGAAGTCGTTGCCGTACTCAAACGGCTGCTCCAACTCGCCGCGCTTGTGGGCCTCGTTGAGCATGGAGGCGGCTTCGTCGTAGCGTAGGCGCGGGAAGGGGGCTTGGATGGCTTCGAGCTTCGCGATGTCGCGGCCGGTGAGCGCGAGGTCGGCGCGGCGGCGGGCAAGCACCCTTTGCACGATGAAACTTAGAAAGTTTTCAGCCAGCTCCATCAGCTCCGGCAGCCCGCCATGGGTGAACTCAGGCTCCACCATCCAGAACTCGGTGAGGTGGCGGCGTGTTTTCGACTTTTCCGCCCGAAAGGTCGGCCCGAAGGAGTACACCTTGCCGAGCGCGAGCGCGGTGGCCTCGATATAAAGCTGGCCGGATTGGGTGAGAAATGCCTCCTCGCCGAAGTACTCGACCGGGAACAGCGTGGAGGTGCCTTCGCAGGCAGCGGGGGTCAGCACCGGCGGGTCGGTGAGGGTGAATCCCGCATCGTCCAAGAACTCGCGCGCGGCGCGGATGATCTCGGCGCGGATACGCAGGATCGCCGACTGGCGCGGGGTGCGGATCCACAAGTGCCGGTGCTCCATTAGGAAGTCCACCCCGTGCTCCTTGAGCGAGATTGGGTAGGGCGTGTCCTCGGGTACGCGCTGGAGCACGTCGACATTCTCGACGTCGAGCTCGAAACCGCCGGGGGCGCGCTTGTCGGCCCGCACCTTGCCCGTGACCGTCACGCTCGACTCTTGCGTAAGGCCCTTGATGCGCTCCCAAACTTCGGGCGCGACCTGCGCTTTCGGCACAATGCCCTGGATCGTTCCGGAGCCGTCGCGAAAGATGGGGAACAGGAGCTTGCCGCTTTCGCGGAGGTTGTAAAGCCAGCCCTGGAGGGTGACCTGCTCGCCTTCGTGCGCGCCGATTTCGGCGATGGTGGTTGTCATGCTTGCTCCTCCTCAAACCGTCCGAAGGCGGCCTTGGCTTGTTCGGCTGCCGTCCCTGGGTTCGCGCCGAGGCTGTAGTGGATTTCAAGGACGCCGGCGGGGGCTTGCTTGGCCTCCCGCAGCCCCTTGTAGGCGCTCGGGAAGTCGATGGAGCCCTCGCCCGGCCACAGGTGCTCGTCGCGCTCGCCGTGGTTGTCGTGGCCGTGCGCGGTGCGGACGCGGTCGCTGAGTGCTTCCAAAGCGGGGGCAACACCCTCGCCCATGTGCGCGTGGCCCAGGTCCAGGCAGACACCGACATCATCAAAGTGGCCGACCTTGAGAACTTCAAGCAGGTGCGCCGGGGCG
>CAXTUV010000138.1:0-7630 GCA_964247445.1 uncultured Acidobacteriaceae bacterium
GTCGTGGTCCTCGTGAAAGCCCGGCTCCGGGCAGTCCGTGCCCGCGATGCGCAAGCCGGGGTAGCGGGCGCAAAGTGCGCGCGCCGCGCCACTGGCCGCGCCCGGCAAGCCGCCAAGCAGATACACCGATAGGTTGCGCTGAGCTGCCAACGCGCACAAACGTTCCATCAACTCCCCGCCCGGCACGCGTTCCGGCATGGGACGGCCCAGCATCCGAGCTCCCCACACCACTGACATTCCATCCGGAAGGCACAGATCGGCACCGCCCAGGGCTTTCGCAAACGCGGTATTCTTAGCCGCCAGCGCCACAAGGAACGCATTCGGGCCCATCACCTGCACAGGTTCCGAGTGGGGCAATGTGCGCCGCCGTTCGATTTCCTCAAAGACGTGAGCCGCCGCCTGCTCCATGCCGAGTGGGTCGACCGGCGCCGCTCCGAACCAGACCCGCTCCCAACCTTTCACATCGATGTGTGCTGCGGCCATAGCAGGTCTCCTTTCTGGTGAAATAAGCGCGGCTCAATGCCGTTGCTGATCGCCGCCTTGGGCAGGAGTTCATCCTTGACCCGCTCCAGCACGTAGGAAGGTGAAGCCTTGAAGGATGCCCCAAAAGCTCGCAGCGCCTGCAAAAGCTGCCCCTGCGCGAGATGCATGTTGAACGCGCGTAGACGCTCCTTGGCGATCAGCGGTGTTTCATCGAGAAGCCGGACAAGCTCATCCTCTACGTCGCTCAACTTCGCCGGCGTCCGGCTTTGCAGCTGCGAAAGCAGCAAGTACTGCACGTAAAGGCCATGAAGCGCTTGCGCGCGTAGGTTGCGGGTCGTCAAGCTGCCGGCATTCTGGCGAAAATAAACAAGAGTTTCCGGAAGGAAATGAATGTCGTAAGCCAGCGCCATACGCCACCATAAATCTGCATCCTCGCACTGAATGCCCGGACGGTATCCACCGACTGCCGCAGTTTTCGCGACATGGAGGGTAACGCTCGGGTGGCAGATGGCGGGCAGGTAGCCTGAGCGCGCAACGGAACGGATCTGATCCGGTGTTCCGCGCGTACAGCGGTACAGTCCCACGCTTTTGCCTCGCGGATGGTAGGCGGCGTTCGAATAAAACATGCCCGCGCTCGGAGCTTCCTCGATGGCCTCCGCGATGCGTGCGAGTCGGTTTGGAGCGGAAAGGTCGTCAGCATCCTGACGCACCAGCCAAGGCGTGCTGCATTCGCGCAGCATACGGTTAAGCGTAAACGTGATGCCGCAATGCTGCTGCTCAATGACGTGCAAGCGAACGTCGCGCAGCGAGCGCAGATATTGCAAGCTGCCGTCGGTCGACCCGTCATCGATCGCCAGTACCTCAAAGTCTTGCAAGGATTGCGAAAAGATGCTGTCCAGGGCTTCCGGCAGGTAATCCATCGCATTGTGGACCGGCAAGCCGACCGTCAACAGTCCGCTGCTGTGGTGCAAGTGCCCCATATGCCCTTGTTCTCTCCCCTCGGCTCGTCTGCTCCCTCTTATCTACATGCTTTGTGAGCGTCTATGTCAATAATTCTTGCTGTAAAGCAAAACTTACGTAACCTGGTCGATTCCTTTTCTGCGTGCTACGGTGTGCTCAAGATTAGTAATACCTACGACGATTACCGATATGCACGCTGAATTTCAACCCGCGTCACCTGCCCCGCTGACCTTCGGAGCAGTTTGGACCATGCTGCAACGTCGCCGCTCGTGGCTGGCATGGCCGACGGTGTTGCTGGCCCTAGCGGCTATTTTGGCTTGGGCCGTGACAACGCCGCACTATCGAGCAACGGCGCAACTGGAGGTGCTCAAACAGGATGGAGGCGCATTCGGCTTAGAAACCGGGATTTCGGGCCCGGGCGCATCGGAAGCAACCACAGACTCGCTCGACTTCAACACAACTTTGCAAACCAAGGTTGCGCGCCTCAACTCAGCGGATTTAGCGCAGCAGGTAATCGAGAACTCCGGTCTGGAAAATACGTCCGATTACTTTCGGCCAAAGCTCCATCACGGGGGTTTTCAGCTGCCGTCCGCGCCCTGGAGAAAGCCGCTTGAGTCGCTTTCAGTTCCGCTTTCGCGCGCGCCGAACCGGAGATACGTCGTGGAGGGCATCTTTAAATCGCACCTTAAGGTCCAGCCGGTAACCGGTACGCGGCTGATTGATGTCAGCTACAGCGATCCCGACCCGAAGCGCGCTGCGGCCGTGGCCAATGCCGCAGTGCAGGCACTCATGGAAGCCGGCTTCGCGGAGCGTACTGATCTTCAAGGAATTGTGTGGCTCAAGAAGCAGATGGAAGCCCTGCGCACACGCGCGGAACAGGCTGAGGCGCACGCGGCCGAGCTGCAGCGCGGAACCGGTGTTTTCGGCGCGGATGCTTCCCGCAACGTCGTCCTGGACCGCTTAACCAGCTTGAACCAGACCCTGGGAGAAGCGGAAAGTAATCGCATCCTGAAGGAAAGCATCGATCAGGTAGCCGCAAGCGGCAGCCCGGAGCTCATTTCCATTCTGAGCGGCAATTCGAGCACGGGCTCAGTGGCTTCGGTCAACAGCTCGCTGTCCCTGCTTCAAAATCTTCGCCAGGAGGAGGCCGAAGCGCGTTCCGCGTTGGCCAAGAGCGCGCTTCGCTACGGTCCGAATCATCCTGAGCTGATCGAGGAACAAGCCAAGCTTCGGGACATCGAGACGGCCATCGCCGCCGAAACCGCCCGTCTGGGCCAGCGGGCGCATACGGACTGGGAAGTCGCTGTTCGGGCCGAAGCCGCGGCGCGCAAAGCCCTGGATCAGCAGAAGGAAGTCGCGGCGCGGCAGAACGACGAGGTCGTACAGTACACTCTGGCCCGCGGGGAAGCGGACAACGCCCGGTCGCTTTACCGGAACCTTCAGGCGAAGTTGCAGGAGGCTGTTCTTTTCGAGCAGTCACGTGCGAGCGACATGATCTTGGTAGGGCCTGCCAAGGAGCCGCCTCCGAACTATCCGTCTAGTCCTAAGCTCTTACTTTGGCTGGGCGCAGGCATCGTGGCGGGAGGCTTGATCGGCGCATGCCTTGCTGCCTCGGCGGAGCTGCTCGACGATACCGTGCGCGGACCTGCGGAGCTGGAAGCCTGCACCGGCGGGCTTCTGCTCGCCGTACTGCCGTCTGTGACCGCGCGTCGCCGGCTGCTCCACCGAAACGGCTCGGAAAACCGCGATCCTGCACTGCCTCAAAACGCGGCGTACCTGGAAGCGGTTCGCGGATTGCGGACTGCCCTGCATCAAGCCGCGATGGGACCTAAATGCCAGGTTGTGCTGATTACGAGCTGCCTTGCGCATGAAGGAAAGACCACGCTCGCCAAGAGCCTGGCCGTCGTGCTCGCGCAGGCCGGAATCCGCGTGCTCCTGATTGACGCGGATCTCCGACGTCCTCAGCTACACCTGCTGGGCAGGGCCGCCCCTGGGCAAAGCCTTGCTTGCGCACTCAATGGTGAAGGAGCTCCGACCATCCAGCAGCCTTGGCCGGAATGGCCTAATTTCTCGCTTCTGGCGGGCAAAGAAATGCCGGCGATGCCGTCCGAGCTGCTCGCCTCCCCCAGGCTTGACGCTCTGCTCTCCGCTTTTCGAAAGGAATACGACATTGTTCTTCTGGACGCGCCGCCGGTCCTTCCCGTCACCGATGCGGTGCTGCTCGCCGAGCATTGCGACCGCACGGTGCTTGTCGCCCGGCATGGACAAACCACGCCGAGGGCTGTGGAGCGCAGCTTGCAAGCTCTGCGGAACTCCGCCCCTGTTGGGGTGGTCTTGAATGCGATTTCAGCCGAATGCGATGAGTACCGCCACTATTTCGGCTACAAGGGAGCCGCGTATGCGCCTGGCAACTAGCTTGTTTGCGATGCTTTTCGCCTTGCCCCTGTGGGCGCAGAGTCCGGCGGAAAGTCTCCGCATCGGACCGGGCGATCTGCTCTCCATTCACATCTTCCGCGAGCCCGACCTGGAGAGCAAAGTGCGCGTCAAGGACGCCGGTACGGTGGTGCTCCCGCTGGTGGGGCAGGTTGCGGTCGATGGATTGAATGCCGCCGATGCCGCCGGCCTGATTGCATCGCGCTACCGTGAAGGCCGGTTCCTAAATCAGCCGCAGGTTTCTGTTCTTGTTGAGGAGTCGCATGCCGAGCAGGTTGAGGTGCTTGGAGAAGTCGAACGCCCCGGTGCGGTCGCACTGACCAGTCCGCGCAATCTTTTGGATGTGCTGGCAGCGGCTGGCAGGCTGACCAAGGCCGCGGATCGGCATGTCACCATCCGTCGTCACGACGGCGCACCCGTGAACACGCTGATTCCGCGCGACGCCGAAGGGCAGCTCGGCGCGGGAACTGTCCTGGTTTATCCGGGCGATACGGTTCTTGTTCCCCGAGCCGGTATCGTTTACGTGCTCGGGGATGTGGCTCGACCGGGTGGCTTTCTCATGCAGGATGACTCGCGCATCAGCCTGCTTCAAGCGCTCGCACTGGCCGCCGGAGCGACCCGCACGGCTTCGGAAAACAGCGCCCGCCTGCTCCGCACGGTGAACGGGGTGCGCACGGAACAAGCTTTACACCTGCGGGATGTCGAGCGTGGGAAAGCGCCGGACCCCGCCCTCGAAAACGACGATATCGTTTACGTCCCATTTTCATTTGGAAAGAATCTCGCTCTCGGCGCTTCGTCCATCGCGGCTTCCGCTTCTTCAGCGATCATCTACGCGGCCTATTAATCATGAATTTTCTCACGCGTGTGCCGCTGGAAAGCGTTGTGATTGTCGCAATTCTTATGTTCTTCGGAGTCGCGGGCGCAATCCCCGGCATTGCGCCAAATCAAGCGAACGAGATGACGGGCGGGGCAGCGACAGGGCTGCAGATAGTGGTCGGCGTCGGATCGCAGCTTCTGGTGAATGCAGCCATAGCCGGGCTCTTGTTCACGTACCGCCGCCTGCTTGCCTGCTCTCTCCGTAATCTGGGCTGGCCCATGCTTCTCGCCGGATGGGCTCTGCTGTCGATCACCTGGTCCCAAGTCCCCTTGCTTACCGGGCGTCGAGCTGTTCCGTTCGCGCTCGCATCCGGCTTCGGCGCGCTGCTCGCGGTTGCATTCAGCCAGGAGCACTTCCTGAAGCTGCTCCGAGTCAGCTTCGCCCTGCTCGCGGTTTGGTCGGCGGTGCTTGTACTGGCTTTTCCGACAGTTGGGCTCGACGCTTCGACCGGGCACGGGGGTGATTGGCAGGGTGTGTTCACGCAGAAAAATGCCTGCGGCCGTGCCATGGTATTTGCGTTGGCCTGCTGCTTTAGCGCGATGCGGCTCGGCCCGGGCCGCATCGCGGTCTCGCTGCTGTTCGGGGCGGAGCTTGTGCTCAGCGGTTCACGTGGTGCCTGGGGTTTAGCTTTGCTGGTCCTTTTCGCCCTAGCTATCTTTCGCGTGAGTTGCCGGTTCACGGCAGGAACGCGCACCGTCTTATTTCTCGGCACCGCAGTTGGAGTCATGACAGTAGCCGCATTGGTCGCGATAAATTTCGCCGATATCGCCCCGCTGTTTGGGCGCGATGCGACGCTTACCGGACGCACCGCCATTTGGCATGAGGTGTGGCTTGCCATCCTGCGGCGGCCTTGGCTCGGGTACGGCTTCTCCGCATTTTGGCGTGGTACACAGGCACCCTCCTGGGATGTAGTGGTTGCCCTCCGATTCGTGCTCTTCCATGCCCACAACGGCTTTCTGGAGCTGTGGCTTGAACTGGGCGCGGGCGGCCTTCTTCTAATCCTCCTCGGCTATTCGCGCGCCGCAGCCCTGCTGTGGCCGGAGCTGCGCGCCGGGCGCTTTGCCGAGGCGGCGTGGCCCGCGAGCACCCTTCTCCTGATTGCCTTATATGACTTCGACGAGAACACCCTGCTCTCGTATAATGGGCTTTTCTGGGTGCTGTACATCGCGGCGCTTGTACGCATTGAGGTGCTTGCCCGGCAGCGTAAAACCGTGCAGCAAGCGCTGCCTCGTGTCATCACGGAACCTTGCGCGCCGCACGTCTGGCTTACCCAAACTGCGCCGCAATGGAAGGCGGTTCGACAAGCCGCTTCCCATGCCGCAGCCGCCGGAAGCGGACCATGGCTGTAGCCATGTACTTACGGACCGGCAGCGCTGTTCGGGAGCGCTTCTACCGCCCTGAACTGGACTGCCTGCGCTTATGCGCGTTTCTGATGGTTTGGCTATCGCATGCGCTACTGCCCTTCCACGGCCTGCTGCCGACGGGCCTGCTTGCGCTTATTGAAGGCGCGGGAAGCTGCGGCGTCCCTATCTTCTTCTTCCTGTCCGCGTTTCTAATCACGGAGTTGCTGCGCCGCGAGGAACTGCTGACCGGCGACATCGACATCGGGGCTTTTTACCTGCGGCGCATCCTGCGCATCTGGCCTTTATACCTCGGCGTGCTGGCGATGTATGGCCTGCTCGGGCTTCGCTTCCACGGCTTCCGCATCGAGCCCGGACGTTTGCTCGCATCGTTGTTTCTGGCCGGCAACTGGTACATCGCGTTTCACCCCTTCATCACCACCCCGATGCGTTCCTTATGGAGCATCTCGGTTGAGGAACAGTGGTACCTGCTTTGGCCGCAGCTGCGCCGCGCAGCTGCGCCGCGCATGCTGCTCACCGGCTGCGGCATGGTGATTGTGTCTTCCTATATCCTGCTTGCGGGTCTGGCGCATGCTGCCGCGCAAAGCGCCGTGCACGTTACGGCTTGGGTCAACAGCGGGGTGCAGTTTCAATTCCTTGCACTGGGAGCTGCCGCGGCCATTCTGCTTGACGGCCGTGTGCCCGCAATTTCCAGGATCCATCGCTGTGGCTTAACCCTTGCCGGAGTTGCCGCCCTGCTCGCCGCAAGTGGGGTGTGCCGCTTCAAGACAGCTGGTCCTCATACAGCCGAGTCGCTGTGCGTCGGTTATTTGCTCGTCGCCCTGGGTACCACGGCGCTGTTCTTCGCGGCTTTCGGCGTTGCCGAACAAGCTTGCCCGAAAACGCTGGTGCGTTTAGGGCAGCTTTCGTTTGGGCTTTATGTCTTTCATGAGACTGGATTTTTCCTCGCAAACGCACTTGCCCGGCGCGCCCATCTGCCGTTCTGCCCATCTACAGTCGCGCTCGAAAAGTTCTGCGCGCTTTTGGCAACGGTCGGCATGGCGTATGCCAGTTATCACCTGTGGGAGCTGCCGTTTCTTCGCTTGAAGCGGCGCTGGACTTCGATTCGCTCGCGGGAGGCTGTGTGAAGCCGACGGTCTTGATCTATCGCGGCGAACTGCTGCCCCCTTCTGAAACATTCATCGCGGCACAGGCCGCGGCGCTGGAGCGCTATCAACCCGTCTTCGTCGGTGCGCATCTTTGCCGCCCCTCGCTGCCATTGCCCGGTCCGGTCGCGGCTACACTTTCCCGAGCCGAACGCTTGCTCTTTCTGCAAACCGGCTTGGCACCGCGATTGTCTGCAAGCTGCCGCGCCTACCATCCAGCGCTGGTCCATGCACATTTCGCCCCGGACGGCACCCAGGCACTTTCCCTTGCAGATCGACTGCGCGTCCCCTTGGTGGTTACCTTGCACGGCTACGATGTGATGCGCGCGGATGAGGCGCACCGCGCGCATCACATCGTAGCCGTGCAAGGT
>CAXTUV010000139.1:0-7619 GCA_964247445.1 uncultured Acidobacteriaceae bacterium
CGGATGCCGCTGCCCAAGTCGACGAACTGCCCGAAACCTGGGATGGTGATGAACGCGTTTGGCCCTATCACTGGATTCCGGCGGCGGTTTCCATCGTGCTCGGGGCGGCGCTTTGGAGTACGCCCGGGCTGCGCGACGGAACTCTGGAAGCCGCGAGCCGTCTTGCGGACCAGGCCGGGTACGTGCGCACGATGTACGGCAGCGGGGGCCCGCTTGTATCTGCGCCCTTGTTTCCACACGAAGCACTCGCCGGGGCGTCCTGGCGTGGATTCGCGGCACTAGTTTTGGGCGCGGTGCTGGCGGCCGACTCACTGTTTCGACTCCGGCTGAACCGGCGTTGGCGGCTCGGCGCATTCCTGGAAGGGTCTTTGCCGTGGCTGCGCGCGCTGCAAAGCGGACACCCGGGCGACTACGTCCTTTGGGTCACTTGTGGAGCGGCGGGCGTCGGCTCTGCCTTTTTCCTGTTGCTGCGGTAACTTGAAGCCATGGCGGTTTTTTATGCGACCGGCTCGACCTCGGCATCGTTGAGCCTCGAAGATTTGCAGGCTGGCCTTGTGGCGGGGTTCGCGCGGTTAGGGATTAGGAAACGCGTACTGCTTGTGCCGCCGGACGCTTCCCGCATTCAATCCCGCGCCGGTGAAATCGCGGGCGAACTTTATCGGATGTACGGCGATTGGATTGGTGCCGTGCTGCCCGCGCTTGGCACACACACGCCGATGAGCGAGCAAGCACTCTCCCGCATGTTCCCCGCCGTGCCGCCCTCGCTGTTCCGGGTGCACCGTTGGCGCGAAGACGTACTTACTCTTGGCGAAGTACCAGCTGAGTTTATTCGTGAGCAGTCCGAGGGCAAACTCGACTTCCCCTGGCCGGCGCAAGTGAACTGCCTCCTGTTGGAAGGTGGCTGGGACCTGATTGTTTCGATCGGACAGGTCGTGCCGCCTGAGGTCATCGGGATGGCGAACGGGAATAAAAACATCTTGGTCGGCACGGGCGGCGCTGCGAGCATCGATCGCAGCCATTACCTCGGCGCGGTGTACGGGATGGAACGCATCATGGGCCGCGCGGACACGCCTGTGCGCCGGGTGTTGAACTACGCTTCCTCGCGGTTCTTGAGCAATCTACCCATTGTGTACGTCCTGACTGTCGTCGGCCGCGGCGAGGACGGTCATGCCCACCTGCGCGGGCTGTTTATCGGGGATGACGGCGCATGCTTCGAGCAGGCTGCGGCGCTCTCGCTCCAGGTCAACTTCACGCTGCTCGACGAGCCGATCCGTAAGGCGGTCGTGTATCTTGACCCGGACGAGTTTCACAGCACTTGGCTCGGTAATAAGGCGATCTACCGGACCCGCATGGCGCTCGGGGATGGGGCGGAGTTGATCGTGCTCGCGCCGGGCGTAAAGGAGTTTGGGGAAGATCCCGGCATCGACCGGCTGATTCGCAAATACGGCTACTGCGGGACACCCGCCACATTACAAGTCGTCGAGGAAAACGAAGATCTGCGCGGGAACCTGAGCGCGGCCGCCCACCTGATCCACGGCTCGACGGAGGGCCGGTTCCAGGTTACGTACTGCCCCGGCAAGTTGAGCCGGGAGGAGGTTGAAGGAGTTGGATTCACCTACGGCGACCTGTCGGAAGCGATGAACCGCTACAATCCCCAATCGCTGCGGCCCGGTTGGAACGAGGTTCGGGGCGAGCGGGTGTTTTTTGTCGATAATCCCGGGCAGGGTTTATGGGCGCAGCGGAGCCGCTTCAGCTCAGCAAACGCCGATCCAGCGGCCATGCATATTGCTTGAGAACGCGGATCGAGCCGGCGTCCGGGTGCAGCGGATTGGCAAGCACATTGTTCGCCTCGGGGACGAGTACGCTTGGTACTTCCAGAAGCAGGGCAGTGCGGCCCCGGAGCCAGCGGCTGCCGATTTGTTGCGTAATCGCGGGCTGTTCCGCCCAGTCGCTTGGGAGGCTTTTCAGGTCGAGAACTTCACGCGCCGCAGCATCAGACGCTTCGACCTTGAGCACCTGGATATGGGCCGGCAAGTCTTCCGCGTCGATCTCCATGTGAACCAGGGCTTCCAACAGAGCAGTCGCGGGATGCAGTGTGAGGTACACAATCGGCCGGCCTCGCAAGTGCCAGCGCCCCGAGACCAGCAGACCGCCTACCCCGTCAAGCGAAGCATGGTTGCTGATGCGCCACAGGATCACCCGTCAAGCGACCATGCCGAGATCAAGCTGCAGCAGTAGCTCCTCGACAAGCCGAGCGCCGGCTTCGGTCCGCAGCATCTCGATCGGCGTTCGGCCGTCAAAGCGCTGTTTCGGTTTACGCCGAACACCTCCTCGGCAAGCGAGGCGATGCGGGCAAGACGCACCGCGCGGTCCGACTCTTCGTGGGTCAGCGGCTCATGGCGGCTCCGGCGGTGCGCCAGGGTGCGCCGAGGCAGCACATACATGAAGATTTCCTCGTCACTGACGCCGTGTTTGGAAAGTGAGTCGAGACTGGTAAGGGGCAGGCGCTGTTCCACCAATCGGGCGACATCCCCATCAGACCGCATGAGAGCGGAGCCGAGCTTTTGCGCCAGGCGTAGGAATAAAGGTATATCGCCTGAATCGGGAACGGCGGCATGCGCACTGAGCATACAAAGCTCCTCAACAATCTACCCTAAGATTACCGGCAGCTTGCCAAAATTGCAATGTCTGAATTCAGTGCAGGATGGTGGAGGCGGCGGGAGTCGAACCCGCGTCCGAAACTGCTTGTAACAAAGAGAGGCTCCATGCTCAGTCGCGTTCCATTGACTTCGCTTTCGGCCCTCAGAACGGACAAGGTGAGTCGAACGCTAGTCCGATGATCTCGCCCCTACCCCACGGACCGAGGAGGAAGGGCCAGCCTACTGTATGACGTCCGCTCCGGGCCCATAGGCGAAGCTCAGGCAGACGGCAACTTAACTAATTAAGCTGCGAGTGCGAATTCAGTGTTGGCAATTCTTGTGTTGCGAGCGATTACGGGTGCCCACCCCCCGGCATGCCTCTTTGTCCGAACCAGTCCCGTCGAAACCGTGACGCCCCCTCCTTTTGCTATTCTAGCGCACTGAGCCGAAGCAAAAAAGACGGCATGAACGGAAACCGCTCATGCCGGGAGGCCAGTGACGCAACTTGGGTCCAGCGAAGAAACTTCACCGGTTGGAGAGCAACCTGCTACGATCAACAACCAGCTTGGAAGCCACTCGCGCTCCGAAGTGATCCTAGAATAACAGTTTTTTGAATTTCCGCAAGCCGGAGTCTACATATTTTCGGAGAAAAGTTCCCACGCAAAGCCGTCACCCGCGTCTCGGAGGCTTTCCGACGAAATCCAAACCCGCAAGCCGTAAAGCCGCCTGAGTCCAGCTTCCCAAATGCTTCTCCACTTCGCATCGCCATCGTGGTCACAAGTTCAGCATGTCTCGGCGGCATTGCCCTGGCGCTTTGGAACCGCTCATCATTGCGACGCATGCGCGTAGACACCGCGGCAGCGGCGCAGGAGCCGCGGGAGTTCACCTGAAGATGTCGAGGGGCAAGCTGCTGTGAACGTGGCTTTTCCGGCAGGACAAATAGCACGGAGACCCGCTCCACGCGCCTTGGCGTCAGGAAAGCTGCGTTAGTTTTTCGCGGCTCGATCCATGGCCACATGTTGGCCGCGTATGGCGTCGCGCAGTTCCTCCCAGACGCGAACCGGTACACCGAGAAACGCATCCACCACCTGCGGATCGAACTGCGTGCCGGAGCAGCGGGCGATCTCGATGCGGGCTGAGGCGAACGGAGACCCTGGGCGGTAAGGCCGGTCCGAAGTAATCGCATCCAGCGTGTCGGCAACCGCGAAGATGCGCGCCCCGAGCGGAATCTCATCCCCGTGCAGCTGCCGCGGGTAGCCGCCGCCGTCATAGTGCTCCTGATGCGAAAACACGATTTCAGCCGCTTCCCGCAGAAACGGGATCTTTCGCACGATGTTGAAGCCCAATGCGCAGTGCTGACGCATGACCGCCAATTCATCCGGATTCAGCCGCCCCGGCTTGAGCAGGATCGCGTCCGGAATCGCCATTTTGCCGATGTCATGAAGAAACGCACCGTGCTTGATGCTTTTCATGTCGGCATGGTCGATGCCCATGGATCGGGCCAGCGCGATGGTGTACGCGGTGACGCGACGGGAGTGCCCTTCGGTTTCCGTATCTTTCAGGTCGAGCGCGTCTCCGAGCGCTTCCAGCGTCGTGTCATAGGAGCGTTCCAGTTCGGAGATTGAATCGCGGAGCATGCCCGTGCGCTGGTCAACCAGTTGCTCCAAGGTATTGCGATGGATCGTGTCCCGGCGCGACTCACTGCCCTGCGCGACACCCCGCCCCACGGTCGCCAATAATGCTCTTTCGTCAAACGGCTTAAGAAGCACGTCCAGCGCGCCCGCGCGCATCGCCGCTACCGCGATTTCGTGCGCGGCCGTGATCAGAACCAGCGGCGTTTCGAGGCCGCGCTTGCGGGTCTGCTCGAGCAGGCGCATTCCGTCGTAGCCTTCCATCCTCAGGTCAGTAAGGATCAGTTCGAACGAGCGTACGCCGAGCGCGCGCAGAGCGTCCTCGCCAGTTCGTGCGCTTTCCACCGAAAAGCCTTCGCGCCGGAGCACGGAAACCAGAAGCGTACGCGCCGACGGGTCGTCATCCACGACTAAAATCCGTTCCGATGCCATCACGCCTCCATCCCGCCCAGCCTGCGAGCTGAACCTGCACTAGAGTGCCACAAACATGGGCACAGTAGCATGATCGGCAGCGAATGGCGAACCCATGAGCGCATAGGCAGCGGCCTGGTAAAACAGTTGTGCTGCTTCCCAAATACAATCTACTCTTGAGACGCGTTAAGCTAGGAGCACTTACAGTTGTCCCCGAAGCGCAATGCATGGGCCGAATCAGAGAGCGAAGTTAAAAAAGGAGCCCCTTTGTTTGCCCTAGATCCACGCAGGCATTCCCCCCAGGGAATCGCCGCGGTTGAAAGTTACGAACTGACCGCCGAGCAGAAGCAGCGCGATACCTATGAAACTCACCGGCACCGCGTTTTTTCGCTCTCCTACTACATGACCGCGGACGAGTCCGAGGCGGAGCGCATCCTGACCGAGACTTTTGTGGGCGCCTTTACACAAACACCCACGCCGGATGCTGAGGAGGTGGACCGCGCTTTGCTGGCGCAGCTGGAACAGCGGTTCTCCCTTGAAAGAGCAGTTCCGGCAGGCCTCGGAACCGGCACCGGCCAGCTTTTAGGCCAGGTGCGGAGGACGGATTTAGAAGAAGCCGTGCGCACCCTGCCCGCCCGCGAGCGGCTTGTCTTTCTCTTGAAGGATGTGGAAGGGTATGCGCCGGACAAGATCGGGGCCCTGCTTCGAGCGGATGCGGGCGAGATCACGGGAACGGTATTTTCCGCCCGACTGCGTATGCGCCACGCTCTTCAACAAATTAAGGCGCGACGTACACCGTCAGCCGAGTCGGCGGAACTGTTGCAAGCAACCGAAGTCGTAGCCTAGCCGAAATTTCTTCGGCATCCTTCGATGCCTCGGCTGAACCCTTACGACGAATCAGCCTGCGGGTTTTTCCGCACGTGCGCGCTTCCTTGCCGCCCAGCCTTCTTTCACCACCTGCCGGGCACGCCCGAGCGCGAGCGCTCCATCAGGCACCGGCTCGGTGATACAGGAAGCTGCGGCGATATATGCGCCGGCACCGACAGTTATCGGCGCAACCAGGACCGAATCGCTGCCGATGAATGCTCCTTCCCCGATGTAAGTCGGGTATTTCCGCACCCCGTCGTAATTGCACACGATCGTACCCGCGCCGATATTTGCGCCCGCGCCGATGGTGGTATCGCCGAGGTAGGCCAAATGGTTCGCTTTCGCGCCCGCGGCCATGCGGGTCTTTTTCAACTCCACGAAGTTGCCGACATGCGCGCCCGCGCCCACATCGCTTTCCGGACGGATGTGCGTGTAGGGTCCGAGCAGTGCGCCCGCGGCCACACGCGAGCCGGACAAAATGCAGCCTTGGCGGACAAGGACTTCCTCCTCCAGCTCCATATCCTCAAGCACGGAGTACGAGCGGATCGTGCAGCCCCGTCCGATGCGGGTCGTGCCGAGCAGCTGTGTGAACGGCTCGAGGACTGTATCCGGACCGATTTCCACGTCGGCGTCGACCACAACGGTTTCCGGTTGGAAGATAGTGACACCCGCGGCCATGTGCCGGGCGGTTGTCGCCCGGCGCAGCTCGGTGTCGAGCGCCATCATTTCGGCGATCGTGTTTGCCCCGAGCACTTCGGCGGCGACCCTAGTTTGAAGGGCCACCACGCGCGCGCCCGCGCTGTTTAATAAGCGGGCCATATCGGTGAGGTATAGCTCGCCCCCGGCGTTGTTCGAGGTGAGTGCGCCGATGTGCGCCCGAAGCTCCGGCAGCGTGAACACATAGATGCCGGCGTTGATCTCCCGAATCAACTCCTGTCCGGGCGCAAGATCCTTCTGCTCGACGATAGCGGCCAGCTCGACCGCCTCTGGAGCGCGTCGCACAATCCGCCCATAGCCGTGAGGCTCATCAACGCGCGCCGAAAGCACCGTCATGGCGGCTCCGTGCTCCTCGTGAAAGGCGTAAAGCTCCCGGACCGTTTCCGGCTTGAGCAGCGGGACATCCCCCGAAAGCACCAGGAGGGTGTCATACCCGGCAAGCTCGGGTAAGGCTTGCTGGATGGCATGCCCGGTCCCTTTTTGCTCCTTCTGCTCGACGAAACGCACTCCGCGTACCGCAACGGCGGAGCGTACCGACTCCGCCTGATGGCCGACGACCACAATAGTGTCCGCGGGCGGCGCCGCAGCCAGCGCCGCATCCAGAACATGCTCCAGCAACGGCTTACCCCCTACCGTGTGCAGCACCTTGGGTCGCTTCGATTTGAGCCGGGTTCCTTTGCCGGCGGCGAGAATCGCGACGGCTAGTTTCACTGGCCCGGGCCGCCTCCACCTTGCAGCTGCTGCTTGAGCGCCGGCGGGATCGGGATGGTGATGTCAAGCGGCTGCGCGGCTCCCAAACCCAATTTCGAGAGCGCATCACCGAACTCCGACTGGTTGCCCACAACCAGCAAGGCCAGCTTGGATGGATCAATGCGCGTCTTCGCGACTCGCCCGAGGTCGGCGACTGTTACTTTCTCGACCCCGACGCGATAGCGCTCCAGGTAGTCGGGCGGGTAGCCGTAGAAGGCCAGTCGGGCTGCCGCGGCAAGCACCTTGCCCGGCGTGTCGTAGTTAAAGATAAATCCGTTTAGGACCTGATCCTTCGCGAGCTTCAACTCATCCTCGGTGAACGGCGTTTGCGCCAGATCGCGCGTCTGCTTCAGCATCTCGGCCGCCGCCGCCTCCGTGCTCGCGCTTTTCGTCGTTGCTTCCACCTGGAAAAGGCCCGGATGATCCCAGGAAGCCCCAACCCCACCGCCTACGCTGTAGGCAAGTCCCAAGCGGGTGCGGATATTTTGGAAGAGCCGCGAACCGAAGCCGCCGCCGAAGATTTCATTCATCACGGAAAGTGTGGAGAAGTCCGGATCGTAGCGGCGAATCACTATCCCGCCCAACCAGACCTTGCTCTGGTTCA
>CAXTUV010000140.1:0-7545 GCA_964247445.1 uncultured Acidobacteriaceae bacterium
TGCTAACCTTGCTCCAGCTGCTCCAGAAACGTCCCCAGCTCCCCCGGCAGCTCCGCCTTCACCGCCAGCAGCGCCCCCGTCCGCGGGTGCGCGAAGCTCAACTCCGCAGCATGGAGGAAATTGCGGGGCAGGCTTACCGTTTCCAGCGCGCGCCGGCTGCTCTTTTTCCTCACCCGGCCGCCGTGGGCCGCGCGGATCTACGCGGGCGCGCCGTAAATCGTGTCCCCAACAACAGGGGGCCCGATCGAGCTTAGGTGTACGCGAATTTGATGCGTGCGCCCGGTTTCGATTCTGACGCGCAGCAGCGTGAACGGCCCGAACCGCGACCGGATACGCCGCACCACCTGCCAGTGTGAAACCGCGGAGCGCGCACCGGCGATGCGCCGCGTCGTCATGCGGGTTCGGCGAACGGCATCGCGGCCGATGGGCGTATTAACCGTGCCGCGGTCCGGCTCGACCGACCCGTGAACCAGCGCGATATAGGTCTTTTGTACCGCTCGCTCGGCAAACATCGCACTCAGCCTTGCATGGGCAGCGTCGTTGCGCGCCACCACGATCAACCCGCTGGTTTGGCGATCCAGCCGATGCACAATCCCCGGCCGCAGCGCGTCACTCGCCCCAGAGGAGAGCTCCTGGTACCGATGCAGCAGCGCATTGACCAGAGTGCCTCGATCCCTTGGATCGGCCTGTTCGTCCTCTTCCGCACGAGCTCCAGCCCCGGCATGCACCAGCATGCCCGCGGGTTTATCGATTACAGACAAATCCGCGTCCTCGTACATCACCGTAAGCGGGATCGCTTCAGGCACGGCGCGCAGCGGTGCGAGGACCGGGTCGCGCAGAACCTCCACGCGCTCTCCGCCCTCCAGCCGCAGTGAAGGCTTCGCGGGCGCGCCGTCCACCAGAACGCTCGCCTGCTCCAGCA
Organism: uncultured Acidobacteriaceae bacterium; assembly: GCA_964247445.1. GTDB lineage: Bacteria > Acidobacteriota > Terriglobia > Terriglobales > Acidobacteriaceae > EB88. The sequence goes on from CAXTUV010000140.1 coordinate 923, forward strand.
GGAGCTGCACCCGCGACCGGCTTACGCCCGCAAGCTGGGCGGTCAGCCAGGCGTCCAGGCGCGTATCGGCAGCCTCAGCCGGAACAGTATGAAGTGAAGCGGGCACTTCTCAAGCCTACGCTCAGTGTGTGTGGCCCGGTCCATCGATGCCCGCCGGCCAGTCCGGTTCGTTGGGCGCGGGCGGAGGCGGCGGGGGCGCGTCGGGCGGCAGCAGGTTGCGGCGTACCATCCAGGCACGCAGCAGCAGGGGCCATCCGGCAAGCGCGGGCTCGTCTCCGCACAAGCCGCAGCCGTGATTCGCGAAGTCATAAAGATGCAGCTCCGCAGGCACGCCCTTTGCCGCAAGCGCCGTGTGCATCAGCACGCTGTTGGCCGAGGGCACAACCGGGTCGCCCGTGGTCGCCCAGTCAAAGGTCGGCGGGGTCGCCGCGGTGACCGCGTACTGCGGCGAAAGCTGCCGCTCGAGCTCCGGCGTCGGGTTCGGACCAAGAAGACTCGCAAGCGAGCCGGGGTGAGCGACCGGCGGCTCCATGGAGATGACCGGATACGCGAGTATCGCGAAGTTCGGCAGGCAGTCGATGCCCGCGAGTCCCGTGCCGGGTTGGTCCGCCAGGTGGCACTCCGCGGACAGGGTCGCGGCCAGGTGACCGCCGGCTGAAAAACCCCATACGCCGATCTTGTCGGGGTCGATGCCGAACTCGGTCGCGCGCGAGCGCAGGAGGCGCATGGCCTGGACGCCATCCTCAATCGGCACGGGGTAGCGGTACGGGGCGACACGATAGTCAACGACGAAAGCGGCAATCCCCTGCGCATTGAGCCAACGCGCGGGCTGGAAACCCTCCTTGCCGAGGGAGATAAAGCTATAGCCGCCGCCTGGAAAGAGAACAACCGCCGCTTTTGATGAGCGCTTCTCGGGCAAAAAGGGGTAGAGCACGGGCCGGTCGGCGGGACCGCTGCCCTGGGCACCGGGTACGGGTTGGTCGCCGTAAAGCGGAACCGGTGCAGGCACCTGTTGCGCCTGCACTCCGAAGACTACCAAGAACAGGAAAAGAATCAAAAAACCATGCAAGGAGGCGCAGCGGGCACTCGTCATGCGTGAACAGATGCGGCATCGCCGGTCGAGGTGCTTTCTGCCGCGCGCCCATTCCCGTAACGGTACTGCTCTTCCCAAAATGGAACTGAACTCATTAAAGTGGAAGCGATTTTTGTCGCGCGGCACGGCTGGAGAATGTTGCAATGGAAACGAACAGAAGGATGCGATGCGCGGCAGTACTGAAATCTTGAACTGCTGAGGCATTCGCGGAAAGGCTACATCACAAGGGCGACACGTTCCAGTTCGCGTTGTACTTCCGCTGCATCGCACTGACCACTTTCAATCCGGATAACGGCGTCCTGTACAAGGCGTGCATCCACGCCGTAACCGCGGCCGTTCAGAAAGGCCGCAAGCACCTCTGAAGCCTGAAAGGAGTCGATGTCCGTCTGCGTCAAAACAGTGCCCAGCGCACGAAGATCATACGCGTCAAACTTTTCCACACGGCACTCCACTCTCATCGGAGGTCTCCCTTATCACGGTTCAACCATAGGAGCGGCAAACCCCTGCTTACGTTGCAAGGAGGCACTAAGTTTCGCGAACCGAAGTTCCATGGGAGGAAACCGCCTGGTCAACAATCAAAATCGGAACGGCGTCGCGTATCGCGTAAAGGCGACCGCATCCTCGACAGGCGATCCCTTCCTCGGCTTGCTCCAGCGCGCCATGGCAGGCCGGGCAGACCAGGAGCGCAAGTACGTCGGAACGGAAGGCGGCCATACCCGCAGAGTACAACCGGCGGCGCTGTTTTGCCGCGCACGCACTACCATAGCGCCATGCTGCGCGTGGGGCTGACGGGAGGTTTGGGCAGCGGCAAATCGTCCGTGGCCCGTGTTTGGGTCGAGGAAGGCGTTCCCGTCCTGGAAGCCGACGCGATCGGACGCACCCTCATGGCGGCCGGCACACCGGTGCACGCGGCCATTGTCGCGGCATTTGGACCCCAGGTTGTGCTTGCCGACGGGGAACTGGACCGCTCCGCTTTGGCGCGCGAGGCTTTCGGCGGCGGACGCTTGGCGGAGCTGAACGGCATCGTGCACCCGGCGGTACTTGCCGAGCAGGACCGGCAGCTGCGCTTCCTCGCCCAAGCGGGTTACACCTTGGCGGTCGTTGCATCGGCGCTGATCTTTGAGGTTGCGCAAGGGGGGCAGCCGTGGCGCGAGCGGTTCGACAAACTTGTCTTGGTGACAGCACCCGAGGAGGTACGGGTAGCCCGGTTCGCGGCGCGCGCGCTGGCAAACGCGGAGCAGCGCGTGGAAATCGCCGCGGAGGCGCGCCGGCGCATGGCCGCGCAGCTGCCGGATTCAGCCAAGCGGGGCGCATGCGATTTCGTCATCGAAAACACCCGGACCCTGGTTCTGCTGCGCCGGGAAGCCCTGCGTGTGCTTCGGGCTCTCCAGCAAAGCGCTGCGAACACGGAGGCGGGGTAGCCATGCCGTCCGGAGCCAAAACGTCGAAACGCCGCATCAAGCAATCCGCTCAAAGGGCTTGCCGGTTCGCCTAAACTGGAAGGGTTCTCGTTAGGAAACGTCCTATGCGCCGCATCGCTCTCGCCGCCGTTATCCTTGCCGCCGTTTGGTACTACGCGGGCGGCCGGGGATTCTTGCCTGTGCTCGCGCCCGACCCGTCCAAGGAAGCGCGTCTGAAAATGCCGCTCGTGCTCGAAGAGGTGAAAGCCGCGCCCGCGTTCGACGCCGAGGAGCTTACCAACATTGGCGTGTACAAGCGGCTCTATCCATCGGTTGTTAACGTAACCTCAACCACCGTTGAGGAAGATTTCTTCTACGGTCCGGTTCCCCAGCAAGGCCAGGGCTCGGGCTTTATTCTCGACCGCCAAGGCCACATCGCCACCAACTACCACGTCGTCGCCGACGCGCAAACCGTGGAGGTGCAGACCTCCGACAAGCGCCGCTACAAAGCGCAGGTCATCGGCAAGGACCGTCGGCATGACATCGCGCTGCTCCAGATTGAGGGCGCGCAGAACCTTCAGCCGGTCATGCTCGCCCAGTCGCACGACCTTGTCCCCGGGCAAAAAGTCTACGCCATCGGCAACCCTTTCGGACTCAACGGCACCATGACCACCGGCATCATCTCCGCCATTCGCTCCATTCGAGGGCCGCTTGGGGGCGAGATTGAGAACGCCATCCAAACCGATGCCGCCATCAACCCCGGCAACTCCGGCGGTCCGCTGCTCAACTCGCGGGGCGAGGTCATCGGCATCAATACGCTCATCGCGACCAACCCGAACCAGAGTGTCGACCAAAGCGCGGGCATCGGCTTCGCGATTCCCATCGACACCGCGCGCGCCGTGCTCGCGGACTTCCAACGCTATGGCCACGCCCGCCGTCCTTCGCTCGGCGCGGTCACCCTGCCGATCGGTCCCGAGCTCGCCGATCAGATCGGCGTCGGCGCGAGCTCAGGGCTGCTGCTTGAGCAGGTAACCCCGGGCGGCGCGGCACAGCAGGCTGGATTGCGCGGCGGCAGCGAGCGGGCTCTGCTCGGCTACACACAGATCCTGCTCGGCGGCGATCTCCTCGTCGCCGTCGACGGCGAGCCGGTCAATTCGCAGCAGGACCTGTCCGACATCATGGATCGCCATCAGGTCGGTGACGCCGTCCTTGTTACCTTCTTCCGCGGCAGGCGTAAGATGAGCGCCCGGGTCACGCTCGGCGAGGCAGGCGAGCGTCAGGAGCAGGCGTAAGGGCCTTCCTGCTCCGGTTTCACTGACTCATTTTCGGATCAGAGTTTCTGGTGAGGCCGACGGTAACTTAACGCACGTACTTCCAGGTATTTTTCTTCGAAGAAGCCCTAGAACGGGCCAATTCAGCGGTACCCTGAAGCGAAAGCTGAGCGCTTTCCTGGAGGCTGCGGTGATAACTCCGACCCTCTCCCATCCCATCACGACCCGGCCGGTTGCAGCCAAGTCATTGGTTTCGCGGCACATGCCTTCACTCGACTCAATCCGAGGTGGGGCGATTCTCATGGTCGTCCTATATCACGGATTCGGCAGCTACGGCTGGCAGGCGGCTTTCGGCATGTTTTGGGGCACCTTGGCAGCGGCTGCGGTCTCCTGCGGACGCTTCGGCGTGAATGTTTTCTTTGTGCTCTCCGGCTTCTTGATCACGACGCTTCTATTTAAAGCGCGCGAGCGGCAGGATTACTATAGGAATTTTTATATCCGCCGCGCCCTGCGCATCCTGCCGATTTACCTGGCGGTGCTGGCGCTTGTCTGGGGCCTGGGAATCATCAGCAATCGCTTCCTAGCAGCAGCCTTGCTGTTCATCGCCAACTTCTCACAGCTGTTCGGCGCGCCCATGCGGCAATTTGGCCTCCTGTGGTCCTTGGCGGTGGAGGAGCACTTCTATTTTCTCTGGCCGACTTGCGTCCGGCGCTTGACGGAACGCACGCTTATCTTGATTTTGGTGAGTGTTTTAGCCGTCGAGCCGCTGCTGCGGCTTCTAGCGATTCACCTCCTGGCCCACATCGATATCCATTACAAAACGCCTTTCGTCCTTGACTACATCGCCTATGGGGCGCTGTTGGCAACCCTGGTGCAGCAGGGGCGCATTCACACCGGCAACGCGGGGCGGGTCGGCCGTGCGCTTCTCCTGGTCGGCGGCCCTTCGGTGCTGCTGGTTATCGTCCTGCTGGCCTTCCATGCCGGAAAATCGCTCGATGCGCTCGAAGACCTGCCGTTTACCTGGGTAGGCTGCGGAATCCTTCTCCTCGGGCTGGCGCGCGACCATGACCGTCTGACCCGGACCGGACGCACCGACTCCCGCGGTGTGTTGGCCTTTTATGGCTACATCAGCTACGGGCTTTACTTGATCAATACACTCGTTTATGCCTCCCTAGGCGGTTGGATCATCCGCCATCTTGCACCGGAACGGCTGCATAGCCTTGCAGTCTGGTCCGGGCAAGCCTTGGCCTGCATCAGTGCGGCTACGGCGATTGCTTATCTTTCCAGGCGGTATTTTGAAGGTCCGATCCTAGGATGGAAAGGGCGTTGGCAATCAGCCAAGAAGGGCAAGCCGGCATAGCCCGCTTCACCGAGAGGTAAGCTCCTCGACCATCCATTCATGGTCGCTGCATTACCTTGTACCGCCCCGGGTGTCCTGACAGAGCTAAAGTGGACTGTGCCTTAAGACAACACAGCAAGTTCAAAAAGGGGGAAGTAGGGTCGTCAAGACCTTCACGGAAGGAGCTGGGTTCCTGCTCACCTTTTACAACCGCGAGTACTGTCTTAGAGTAGAACGTACATAGATAGAAACCCGTCACATCCGGGGTTATAAAACACCCGGGATGAAAGCTCACTTAGAAAGCGGCCACATCAAGCTCTAAACTATCGGCTCAACACGCTGCCAGGGAGCCGGCCGGGACTGAATGCAATGCTCGAGAAGCATCCTCACTCTCCAGAGCCGAGTCCATGAAGCTCCTGCTTGCCTCCATCGCGCCGCGGCCTCACTCCGGTCCCCTGGAGGTCCTCGTTCAGGAGTACCTGCTGCGCACCCGCCCTTTTCTGCCCGCGGAAGCCCGCGTATTTCGCACGGAAGCGGCCCTGTTCACCTCGCTTGCAAAGGAGCGCGGCCGGATTCTTACGGTCTTGCTGGACTCGTCAGGCAGCCCTCGCTCATCCCAAGCGCTGGCCGCGCTCCTCGACCGGCATAAGCAAACAGGCACCCAGCTGTTGGTTCTCGCCGTCGGCCCCGCTGACGGCTGGAGCGCCCCCGCTTTCGCGTCCGCCGGCGACACGCTTTCGCTCGGGCCCATGACCCTGCCGCACGAGCTCGCGCGGCTCGTGCTCGCCGAGCAGCTGTACCGCGCCTGTACGATTCTCGCCGGACATCCATACCACTCCGGCCATTGATCTCAATTCGCCCGATGTCGTTGGTTGCGGTCACGAGCACGGTGTCGGCAGGCGGATGGGAAAGGCTCTGGAAGTGGTCAGCGTCTCTACCCAGAACGCGTTGGTCGCGGGCGAAAGCGGCGGGTCGACAACCAACCACTCCAGCAGCTTGGCCGTGGCGGCAGGCTCAATCCAGTTGCGACAGTAGGCTTGCGGGTCGCGGTGCACCTCCAAACCTCAATGATTGCCTGAGACGCACCGGGTACCCTAGCAGCATGCATCCTGCAAGGGAGAACCGGGAAGCGATGTGGACCGCTTACATTGGTCTTGGGGCGAATCTTCCCAGCCCAGCCGGCCCGCCGGAAGCCACACTGCTCGCGGCGGCGGCCGACACCGCCGAGCTCGGCGCGGTGACAGGCGCTTCCGGCCTGTGGCGCTCCACCCCGGTTGGGCCGGTCCAGGATCAGCCGGCTTTCACCATTGCGGCCCTCCGCCTCCACACCTCGCTTGCACCCGCGGCGCTGCTGCAAGCGCTTTTCGCTATCGAGCACCGCTTCCACCGTACCCGCGGCCCGGTCGCGAAAGGTCCCCGCACCCTCGACCTCGACCTGCTTTTTGTTGAACGGGCCGATCAGCAAGCGCGAATCATCATGAATGACCCTACCCTAACACTCCCGCATACGTAACTGAACC
>CAXTUV010000141.1:0-7541 GCA_964247445.1 uncultured Acidobacteriaceae bacterium
CCCGAAGGCCCTCGGCTTGCAGATGCTGAGCTTGTCCGGCCACAAGCTGCACGGCGTCGGTATGCACCGGCACGCCCGCCTCGGCCGCGATGCGCGCGACCTCAGCGACGGGCTGAAGCGCCCCGGTTTCGTTGTTGGCGAGCATGAGGCTGACGAGCCGGGTATCGGGGCGGAGCGCCCGGCGTGCATCGTCGGGGTCTACCACACCGTTCGAGCCCACGGGCAGGTAGGCCACCCGCGCCCCGCGCCGTTCCAGGGCTTCGGCTGCATGCAGAACCGCATGATGCTCAATCGCGCTCGTGATCAGGTGGGCCGGCTCGCCCGCGTCCAAGGCCTTCGCGACCACGCCGAACAGCGCTAGATTGTCGCTTTCCGTCGCGCCGCCAGTGAACACAATCTCGTTCGCCCGAGCGCCGAGCGCCGCCGCGACTTCCTCGCGCGCGCGCTCCACCGCCATGCGCGCCTGCTGCCCATAATAGTGAATGGACGAAGCATTGCCGAATGAGCCCATCAGCCACGGGCGCATCGCCTCGAAGACCTCCGGGTCGAGCGGGGTCGAAGCGTTCGCGTCCATGTAAATGCGCTGCATGACTATAAGATTACGCGGCGGGCCGCCCGATTCTGCTAGGCTTGGCGCGGTATTGAGAACCTGAACTCCAGGAGCCCGCGCCATGCAAGTCCGCCCCATGTACGCAGTCGCCCTCGCCGGCCTGCTGCTTTCAGCCTGCAACCAGACCCGCAGCACGCCCGGTGTCGCGGCAAGCACGACAGACCAAGCCGCCCCCGCCGAGGTGCTGGACAAGCTGCTCACCAACACGGAAAAACCTGTCATCAGCGCGGCCGAAGCCATGCCCGCGGAGAAATTTAATTTCGCGCCTTCGCCCAAGATCGGGACGTTCACCGGCGTCCGTACGTTCGCCCAAGAAATCAATCACGTGTCCGCCGCGAACTATGATCTGTTTCATGACTGGAACGTGCCGGGCGGCAAGGACCCAAAGGCCGTGGAAGCATTGACCGACCGGGATCAGATTCTCGCGACGCTCAAGGATTCTTTCCAGTACGCCCACAAAGCGATTGCGACAATTACGCCTGAGAACATGCTGCAAGGCAGTTCGGCGCTGGCGAAAACGCACCTGAGCACGGCGGTGCTCGCGATTGCGCACCCAAACGATCACTACGGCCAGATGGTGGAGGACCTGCGTATGAACGGCATCGTGCCGCCCGCCAGCCGCAAGTACAGCTCAACGGCTCTCGACGGGCACGTAGCGGGCCGGATATTCCGGCCCCGTGTATTCCGCGCGGGGGCGGATCAGGCGGTTGTCGTCCAGCTGTTCGAGCACGTGGGCGGCCCATCCGGCGACCCGGCTCACCGCGAAGATCGGCGTGAACAGGTCGAGCGCGATGCCGAGCGTGGTGTAGGTCGAAGCCGAGTAGAAGTCCACGTTCGCGTTGAGCTTCTTTTCCGCTTTCACAAACTGCTCGATAGCCTGCGACATCTCAAACCACTTCGGGTTGCCGTCGGCCCGGCCCAGTTGCTCGGACATGCGGCGCAGATGCGTCGCGCGCGGATCCTCTGTGTGGTACACGCGGTGGCCGAAGCCGGAGACCTTCTTCTTCTCGGCCAGCATGCCACGGACGTACTCGACCGGGTCCGCGCCGGCTTCGTCAATGGCGAACAGCATGCGCATGACCGCCTCGTTCGCGCCGCCGTGCAAGGGACCTTTAAGCGCGCCGATCGCGCCGGTAATCGCCGAGTGCATGTCGGCCAGGGTCGCGGCGATGACCCGCGCGGCGAAGGTGGACGCGTTCAGCTCGTGGTCGGCATGGAGGATCAGCGCGACATCCATCGTCTTGGTCGCCGTCTCTGAAGGCGCTTCGCCGCGCAGCATCCAGACAAAATTGCCCGCGTGCGAAAGTGACTTATCGGCCGGGACCGGCTCCTTACCGTTGCGGATGCGGTCCCACGCGGCAACGAGCATGGGCAGCTGCGCGGTGAGCGCGAAGGCTTTCCGCAGATTGCTCGCGTGGTCGACCGCCTTCTCGTCCAGGTCATAGAACGAGAGCGCGGAGACCGCCGTGCGCAGGACTTCCATGGGCGTCGCTTCGCGTGGAAACTGCTGCATCATCGTGAGTACGGGCGCGGGCAGCTCGCGCGCCTCGGCCAGCTCGCGGGAGAAGGCATCGAGCTCGGACCGCCCGGGCAGCTTGCCGTGCCACAGGAGGTAGGCGGTTTCCTCAAAGGTCGAGTGCTCGGCAAGCTCGTGGATGTCGATGCCGCGATAGGCGAGCACGCCCGCTTCGCCGTCGATCCAGCACACCCCCGAGTTCGCCGCCGTAATGCCTTCGAGCCCTTTTCCGATGACCGCTGTCGCCATGTCGCTCCCTCTTTGCCCGAACCCTCGGAGCTGTTCCCCGAATGCTACTTATAGACCAGCGTGGAAACGCTTGTCACGATGTGCTTGCGCCTTCACGGCCTGGCTATTTCCGTTTCGGGACGCTTTCCCATTTCAAGATTTCAGTTCAGCGGGCGAAAGCAGGAGCGAACCGGGCGTGGCTGAATGCTTCCATGGAGACAGGGATCGACCTCCCTATGAGTCCGAGCCGAAGCGCGCGCGCCGTCGCGGGGGCGAGCAGGATACCGTTGCGGAAGTGCCCGGCCGCAATCCAAATGCCGGGCGCGGCTTCCCCGAGGATGGGCAGCCCGTCGGCCGTGCCGGGGCGCAGGCCCGTCCAGCGCGCCGTCAGGCGAGCTTTCAGGATCGGCGGCCACAGCGCGGCGGCTTGGGCCCAAAGGCGATCGCCCGCTTCCACATCCACGGCTCGGTCGAAACCCGCGTCCTCGACCGTTGCGCCGATGACCACGCGCCCGTCGCCGCGCGGCACCAGGTACAGCTCGGGTGTGCGGATCACGACCGGCAGCCTCGGGCCGTCGAGCGTCACCTCGATCATCTGCCCTTTGCGCGGCACAACCGGGAGCTCGCACGGGAACGAAAGCAGCCCCGACCAAGCGCCGCCGGCGAGCACAAAGCGATCCGCGGCTAGGGTCTCGCCATGAGCCGTTTCGACCCGAGGGCCGGGCAGCACGCGCCGGACAGCTACACCCTCCCGCAGCGCAACACCGGCGGCGAGCATGGCGCGAGGCAGGGCGGCGCATAGGTCGCGCGGGTCCAGGCTCGCTTCCTCGATCGCGGTAAACCCCCATCGGTCGGTCTGCAAACCGGGCAGGAGATCGCCGCCCCCCCTGCCCGACCTTCCTTGTAGGGTTCGCGCCGTCCGCAGCGGCACGCGCAGCCCGCTCAGGCGCTCGACCCGCGCGAGAAACTCGGGGTAAAGCTCCCGACTCCAGCGGCTGAACTCACGAAGCGCGGGCGGGTTCTCCGGGTCCTCGACCGCAAGCATGCCGGCCGCGGCCCAGGATGACTCGCGCATGGCCCGGCCCTGCTCCAGCACCGTGACTTCCATGCCGGCATCGGCAAGCTCCAACGCTCCGGCAAGGCCCACCAGGCCAGCGCCGGCAATGACAACTTTCATCGCAATCCACGCTGCTCGCGCAGTGCCAAGGCGCGCTGGTACTGCCAGGAGACCGACACCGAAAACTCATGTCGGCTTTTCCATTCGTCCGGCGTAAGCGGAAAGGCGAACAGCGCGAAGCCTTGCGCCTCCTGCCCGGGCTGCAAGGTCAAGTCACGGGCAAGGATCTCGGCGGGAATCTTGCCGATGCCGGGCAGTTTGCGTACCTGCGCGATCTCGCTTAGGCTCGCGGCGTAGGCATACTTCTCCTCGCCATTCGGCAGCACCACGGTTGCTTTTTGGCCGGTTTCAAACAGCGGCACTTGCGGGTTCAGGCTTTTAATCCGCATCGCGACCCAAACGTACATTTCGTCGTACTTCTGCAAGCCGCCGCCGTAACCGCCCTCGCTTGGCTTTCCGCCTTGGCTGAACTCCGTATGGAAGGGAACCGCGGTCACGGATGTGATTTCGCCGTCCGCCACGCGCGGTTTTTGGCTTAGGAAGATCCAAGCCCACGCGCCGAAGAAGAAAAAGCAGATCACGGCGATCAGCAGAAAGGTGCGGCGGCTTTGCGCTCGGTCGTAGGGGGCCAGGGTAGGGTGCATCAGTTCCTCTTGCGCAGGCCAGCCATGAACTCGGGAAAGGGCCGCGTATTCAGGATATCCGCCGCGCGCAGCCCGGCTCGGCGCAGTTGGCGAATTCCGTATTCAAAGCGCCCCAGGTGGGCCGCCGCGTGCGCGTCCGTGTCGATCACCAGCGTGCAGCCGAGCTCGCGGGCGAGCCGCAAGTGGTGGTCGTTCAGGTCGAGCCGTTCCCCCGCCGCATTGTGCTCGACCGCGCAGCCGAGCTCCGCCGCGCGCTTCAGCACGGCGCTTACGTCAAATCGCATCGGCTCGCGCTTCAAGAGCTGCCGTCCGGTGAGGTGGCCCATGATGCGGACGTAGGGGCTCTCAACCGCGCGCAGCAGCCGCTCGGTTTGCGCCTGCTCATCCAAGCCGAAATGCGAGTGCGTGCTTGCGACCACGATTTCCATTTGCGCCAGCACTTCATCTGAAAGATCAAGCGAGCCGTCCTGGAGGATATCGACTTCGATGCCGGGCAGCACGCGGATTCGGCCTTCCATTTGCGCGTCCACCTCGCGGATGCGCGCGACGTGCTCGAGCGCCCGCGCGTCGTCGAGGCCGTTGGTCATGGCCAGGTGCTTGGAATGGTCGGTGATCGCGATGTACGCGTACCCGAGCTCGACCGCGCGCTCGGCCATGGCGCGGATGGTGTCCTTGCCGTCAGTCGCGTCGGTGTGCATGTGAAGGTCGCCGCGGATGTCGGTGATCTCGATGAGCTTGGGCAGCGTGTCCGCTTCGGCAAGCTCGATCTCGCCGTTGTTCTCACGCAGCTCGGGCGGAATCCACGCCAGCCCGAGCGCCCCGTAAATCTCCTCCTCGGTCGCGCCCGCGACGAAGCTGCCGTCTTCCACGCGGGCCAGGGCGTACTCGCTCAGCGTGAAGCCGCGCCGCAGCGCCCGCTGTCGGATCGTGACGTTGTGGGTTTTCGATCCGGTGAAATATTGAAGCGCCGCGCCGAACGACCCTTCGGGCAGCAGGCGCACATCGACTTGCAGACCCGTCCGCATTCGGAACGAGACTTTGTTCGCGCCCTTGGCCAGGATTGTTCCCGCGAGCGGCCAAGCCGCAGTGTGCTCCACCGCCGCGGCCGCGTGCTCCTCCGCGCAAGCCGGGCCGGTCGCCAGGATGTCCAAGTCGCCCACCGTTTCGCGCCCGCGCCGCAGCGAACCCGCCGGCACTGCTTTCTCAATGCCCGGAAACCCGCACAGGTAGGCGATCAGCTCCCGTGCGACCTTTTCCGCTGTGCTCAGCAGGAAGCGGCCGTGTTTGCGCTTGTAATCCGCGATGCCCGCCTTAAGCTTGTCGAGCGCTTTTTGCCCGAAGCGGGGCAGGGTGGCGGCGCGACCGTCGTCGAGCGCCGCTTCCAGCTCTTCGACTGAGCCTACCTGGAGCGCGTCCCAAAACAGCGCGACCGACTTCGGGCCCATGCCCGGCAGGCGCAGCAGCTCCAGCATCGTGGGCTTGTACTTGAGGAGCAGTTCTTCCCGCAGCGGGAAGGTCCCGGCTTTTTCGATCTCCTGGATGTTGGCGGCCATGCCTTTGCCGATGCCCGGGATGGCCAGCAGCTTTTTCGGTTCGGCCGCCAAGGTGCTGAGCTGCACCGTGCTCGCTTCCACTGCTTCGGCCGCGCGCCTATACGAGCGGATGCGGAACGGGTCGCCCGCGCCGATCTCCAACAGGTCGGCGGTCTCATCGAGCAGCGCGGCGATCTGGCGGTTTTCCATGTCTCTCTATTGTGACGAGCCGCACCGCAAACGTAAAACGCCCCGCGCCGGCAGGGATCTCGGCGCGGGGCGGTTTTCCCATGATGGAAGCTCTAGGCGATCTCGCGATGGCGGACCACTTGATCAGCTTGCGGCCCTTTCTGCCCCTGGATGACGTCGAACTCTACCTCGTCGCCCTCTTTCAGGCTTTTGTAGCCGTCGATTTGAATCGCGGAATAGTGTACGAACACATCTGGTCCGTCTTCCCGGCCGATGAAGCCAACCCCCTTCGCATTGTTAAACCACTTGACTGTGCCCTTGAAATGTCCCACCGGCGGTTCATCCTTCCCGCTTGAATTGCAGCCCTGCTGTTCACCAGGCCGGGAGCCGTCGCCGACTCCATGACCGTAAAGACGCAGCAGCCCGAAGTTTGTTGCGCCTCGGTTTTGTGCGGCACGCTGAGCAGTTGGACGAAGCCGATTCATTTTCGATACGGCTTACTTTTTCTTCTTGCGGCCGGCGCGCAGTTGGCGGTAGGCGGCGACCCCAATCAGTGTTTTGCCATCCACGATTTTGCCTTCGGCGATCAACTGTTCAACCTCCGAAAGCCGGAGGGGGTAGACTGCAAGTGTTTCGTCCGGCTCAGGGCGCGCTTCGCCCGCGATGATGTTCTCGGCGAGGTACACCTGCATCCACTCGCCCAAGAAGCCCGGGCTGGCGAAGTACCGCGCGAGCTCGGTCCACCCTTCCGCCGCGTAGCCGGTTTCCTCTTCGAGTTCGCGCTTCGCCGCGGCAAGCCGCTCCTCGCCCGGCTCAACGCGGCCCGCGGGCAGCTCCCAAAGGTACTGCCCGGCAGCGTGCCGAAACTGCCGCTCCAGGATCAGCACAGGGTCTTTCTCGCCCTTCTTGCCGCTCGCATCCACCGCGAGGATCACCACCGACCCGTTATGCCGGATGATGTCCCGCTCGGCGACGTGGCCGTTCGGCTCGCGCACCTGCTCCTTGAGCACCTTGAAGAGTTTGCCTTCGTACGCCACCTCCGAGCGGAGCACCTCGCTCCGGCCCTCGTCGCGCAGCTTGGTCGTATTCTTTTTCTTTTTCGCCATGCACACCCCTCTTCTCTGCGATTGGATGACGCAGGTCGGGTGCTCGCCCGTGAGAAACTGCTTAGGATGGACCCGAGCCGCGCGCCTGCCGTTTGCTACCCCGTGTCCGTCCTTCCCGGCGCGTCGCGGCTGTTCCTGGACTATGCCGCGGGCGAGGCCTCGGCCTTTTATCCAGCTTCGCCCTTGAGCGAGGGCTGGATGTACCCCCATCCGGCACCGGAACCCCGGCCAGCGTTGGCCGCGCTGCTTGAAGCGCAAAATCATGCTTCCCATGCCGGGCCGCTTGCGTTCGCGAACATCGCGAAGCTTCGCCTGGGGGCGCGAGCTGTGGTCACCGGGCAGCAGGTCGGGCTGTTCGGCGGCCCCTTGTACACGTTGATGAAGGCCGCGAGCGCGGTCCGGCTGGCACGCGTCGCATCAGAGCGCAGCGGTATCGCGCATGTTCCCGTCTTTTGGCTGGCGAGCGAGGACCACGACTTTGCCGAGATTGACCATGTGCGCCTGCGCGGGAGCACCGGCGCGCTCGGAACCGTGCGGATTGACCATCCGTCCGCGCGCGGCGGCGCGCCGGTCGGCGGGGTGCGCCTAGGTCCATCAGA
>CAXTUV010000142.1:0-1161 GCA_964247445.1 uncultured Acidobacteriaceae bacterium
GCCAGATCGTATTGGAGCGGGACGGGCTGCGAGGTAACGCCCGCTCCATGCGTGGTAGGCGCTCCCAGCTTCAGCGCAAAGGTGCGAGGCTGGTAGGGCTTGAAGGAGATTTCCAGGGCACCGCCGGCAATGTTGGCAGAGCCGAGCGGGAGTTCCTGGCCGTTGACCTCACGCGCTGCTTCGAGGGGCCCGGCGAAGCTGACCTTCACGTTGTCGGCGGGTTTGCCGTCGAGCTCGACGAGCCGGAGGATCACCTCATCGCTCAACTCGGATTTCTTGAGGGCAAGGACGCGGACATTTGGCTTGTCGACGGTGAGCAGTGAAAAGCTGCGGCCGAGCGTACCCGCGTGCTTTTGCGTGTTGAAGGCGATCATGGGGGTGCTCAGGCGGTAGGCTTGCCAATCGGTGCGGCCCTGCCGCCAGTCGCCGGCATGCCCGGCGAGGCCGAACAGGATCTCGTGGTGGCCCCAGTCCTGGTTCAGCTCGTCGGTGTAGGATCCCTTCATTTCGGAGGCTTCGCCGGGTGAGCGCAGCAGGGTCAGGCGGAGGGTGCTGTCGTCCCGCTTATCCGAACCGTTCTTGACGTCGGTCAGGATAGTCGCGCCGTAGGTGCCGGACTGGTCGGTTTGGTCGATCCAGTGGTGGGACGCGACCTCGAACTGCCGATCGAATGCCGCGGGGCGCTGGATCGTTCCAACCTCCCAGTTATACGTCGCCAGCTTGTTGGCGGAAGCAAGCGGGAAGACAGCCTTCAGGTTGGCGGAAAGCGAACGCCAGTCAATCGACTCCCCGAACTCGACCCGGTTGCCCGCGTCGCCCGCGGAAAGGCGGACGGTCTGGGTGAACTTGGAACCCTCGCCTTCCCGGGTGACTTCGAGGGCAATGCGTGCAGGGCCGTTCTCCGTGATGCGGGCCTTGGCCGAGCCGCCGATATACGCGCGGGGCGCCGCCTGCTCCTGGTCGAAGTCCATGTTCCACGCCGGCCACTGTCTCGGCGCATCGTTGCTCACGGCGAGACGCATGGGAGCGGCAAGCAGCTCCTTATTGATGGATTTGTCAAAGATGCTGCTGACGTCGCCGGCTTCATTGAGCGTGACTTTGTAGCGGGCGTTTTCAAGGGACGACTCCGTCACCTTCAACTCTTTCGAGCTTTCAGCTTTC
>CAXTUV010000142.1:1171-7528 GCA_964247445.1 uncultured Acidobacteriaceae bacterium
GCCTGGGCGGACATCGAAAACGCTATAGCCGACCGACGGCACCTTGGCCAGAAACAGCACCTTGCCGTTCTCCACCTGGGCCGGCACTTGCTTGCCATCCGGACCGAGAACTTCAACCTGATCAGAAAGACCACCTGGGACTGCTGTTTCGACAATGTCCTCGCGCGCGATATTGAGCGGGTTGTACACCAGCACCGGCGTCCCTTTCACCTGCGTGTCGAGCGACGAGGCGATCGACTCCGTTGCGCTGGTAAGGACATCGGCGAACTGGTTGGCGGCAATCAGGTCATCGTTCTGCGCGAACTCGTAAGCGCGAGGCGTCGCGGTACCGGCACCGGTGTCGTGGAACTGGCCGCCCATGACCAAGGTCCACGCGTCGTTCAAACGCTCTTTGGGGTACGAGCGTCCGCCCATCCAGGCGGCGGCCACGGATGCCTTCTCGGCGGCATCGGCCAAGATTTCATTCTTGCGGTTCCAGCGCTTGTGATACGCCTGCGAAGTAAGCGAGCCCGCGGAATGGTTGATCAGCTCCAGGTCGCCCTGGTAAGTGGGCATCTTCGCCTGCATGTCAGGCTTGATATCGAGAAACATCTGGTCTGCCGACGAGGAGATCACCTTGACCGGACCGTCGCCCATGCGGACAGGCGCGCCGGCGGTCACGATGTCGCCTGTAGCGCCGGCGGGCGTGGGCGTGAAGGCAGTCGGCAGAACAGCTTCGCCGCCGGTGACCATCGCTTCCAAAAGCTTCACGGATTCTTCGTTAACGGCCCCGCCGATATCGCCGGTGCCGATGTAATGGTAGTCGGCGAAAACGCCGGTGGCCTTACCGTCGATATCAAGGCGCGTCGGCCAGTCGATTTCAGGGGCCCGCCTCCGCCGCGCATTCGATCCGGGCGGGGGCTCGGGCGGCGGCGTCGGAGCCTTGCTCAGGTCGGAGTAGATTTCGCTGCCGTACGCGCCGGGGTTGAGCGCGGCCAAAACGTGCTCGCCGTCCGGACCGGTCCAAACGCCGACGTTGAAGGGAATGCCTTCGGGGGTCCTTTCCGGAGAGTCAGGGCCGCCGATTTTCGGGGCCGGCTGCCAGGCTGCGTTCAGCTTCTGGGTGGAAAACCCCTTGACCCCGGACGCAGCGAGGATCGTGGGCAGGGATGCGGGGAAGCCGAAGCAGTCGGGCAGCATGTACTCATAGCTGGCCTTGCCGAACTCCGCGCGAAAGTATGTGTTCCCGTAGAGTACCTGGCGGAAGATCGACTCGGCGCTGGGCAGGTTCACATCTCCCTCCTCGACGGACGAGCCGGCCGGAAACCATTGCCCTTTCGCGACATAACCCCTGAGGCGCGCGTAATCGGCCGGGTAGTACTCCTTCATGAATCGGTAGCGGTTGGAGCCGGACCAGTTGAAGACGTAGTGAGGGTACTTGTCCATGTAGTCGAAGTTGACCCGCGTGGTTTTCAGCAGGTACTCGCTGATGACCTGGGGATATTCCCAGCGCCACTGGGTGTCGAGATGGGCGTAAGGCACCACGTACAGCGTGGGCTGCCGGGTGATGTCAGGAGCGGTCATGGTTTGCGCCGGAGCGCTGCCGAGGACAGAAGCAAAACCGAAGGCGGCGAGGGCCGCAGAAGATTTCCTTTGGAGACCGGACACAAGTACCTCTCGTGTGGAGGATTCTAGCCGACACCGAGCCGCCAGGTCACCGGCAGCCGCGAAAATTTCGGACTCGAGTTTCTGCTACAACTTTCCTATGTTTACCGTGCTGCTCTTTTTGCTCTTCGGCAGCGGTCATGCCAAGGAACATGCCGCGCAGGCCGCGGCGGCGCTCCAGCGCGACTATGTAGAGCGCACCGGGCTTTACCGGACCACCGGCTGGTGGAATGCTGCGAACGCGCTTACCGCGCTCGCGGACTATTCGCTCGCATCCGGATCGAAGCAATATCTGCCCGTTCTGTCGCACACTTTTGAAGCCGCGCAAGTGGTCGTGCCTAAAAGCGAGCAGACCGGCGCGCTTGCAAAGATGACCGGCGCTCCCGGGTTCCTGAACGACTACTACGATGACGAAGGCTGGTGGGCCCTGGCGTGGATTGATGTGTTCGACCTGACCGGGGAGCCCCGCTACCTCGCGATGGCGCGGTCCATTTTCGCCGACATGGCGGGTGGGTGGGACGGAACCTGCGGCGGCGGCATCTGGTGGAGCAAAGACCGCACGTATAAAAACGCTATTGCGAATGAGCTGTTTTTCTCGGTAGCGGCGCACCTGGCCACGCGCGTCGAATCACCAGAATACACGGACTGGGCACGTCGGGAGTGGCAGTGGTTCCAAAGCTCGGGCATGGTGAACGCGCAGGGTCTAGTGAACGACGGACTGACGATCGATAAGGCTTCCGGCAAATGCACCAACAACGGCCGCATGGTGTGGACCTACAACCAGGGGGTGCTTGTCGGCGCGTTAACGGAGTGGTCGAAGGCAGCGGGCGAGGGTGGCCGGCTCGCGGACGCGCAAAGGTTTGCCGGGTCCGCGCTTGACCATCTGACGGACGCGCACGGCATTCTCCATGAGCCGTGCGAGCCCAAGTGCGGCGACGACGGGGTGCAATTCAAGGGCATTTTTGTCCGCAACCTGAGCGCGCTCAATGCACGCGCGCCTGCGAAGCGCTGGCGCAAGTTCCTTCAGGGGAACGCGAACAGTGTTTGGACCCGCGACCGGAGCCCGGACGATGCGCTCGGCCTGGTGTGGAGCGGACCGGTGACCGAGGCAAACGCGGGCGCGCAAGCCTCGGCGCTCGATGCCCTGGTTGCAGCGGCGGCCCTGCGGTAAGCAGGGCCGCTCGGGCGGCACTAGCTGACCGCGCCCCCCTCGCGGCTGCCGGCAGCCTGCTTGAGCGCCGCGGCCTTATCAGTGCGCTCCCAGCCAAACTCGCCCTCGGTGCGGCCGAAATGGCCGTAAGCGGCGGTATGTCGGTAGATGGGCTTGCGGAGGTCGAGCGACTCGATGATGCCCTTGGGAGTGAGCTGGAAGTGCTCGCGGATGAGCTGCTGCAGCTCGGCGTGCTCTACCGTCCCGGTGCCAAAGGTGTCGACCAGCACCGAAACCGGTTCCGCCACGCCGATGGCGTAAGCCAGCTGGACCTCGCAGCGTTCCGCTAAGCCGGACGCGACGATATTCTTCGCGATATAGCGAGCCATGTAAGCAGCCGAACGGTCCACCTTTGTCGGGTCCTTCCCGGAGAACGCGCCGCCGCCGTGCCGGCCCATGCCGCCGTACGTATCCACGATGATCTTGCGCCCGGTCAGGCCGGTGTCGCCCATCGGGCCGCCGATGACGAAGCGCCCCGTCGGATTGATGTGGTACATCGTATCCGCATCGAGCAGCTCGGCGGGGATGACAACCTGGATGACATCTTTGAGGATGTCGGCGCGGAGTTTTTCAGTGGTTACCTCTTCGGCATGCTGCGTCGAGATCACCACCGCGTCCACGCGTACGGGCTTGCCGGCCGTGTCGTACTCGACCGTGACCTGGCTCTTGCCGTCAGGACGCAAATACGCGAGCTGCCCGGACTTGCGCACCTCGCTTAAACGGCGGGTGAGCTTGTGTGCGAGCGAGATGGGCAGCGGCATCAGCTCCTCAGTCTCGTTGGTCGCGAAGCCGAACATCATGCCTTGGTCGCCCGCGCCGCCCGTATCGACGCCCATGGCGATGTCGCCGGACTGCTTGTTGATGGAAGAGATCACCGCGCAGGTGTGGCAGTCGAAGCCGTATCCCGCGTCGTTGTAGCCTATGTCGTTGACCACGCTGCGGACCAGCGTTTGAAAGTCGACATACGCCTTGGTGGTGATCTCACCCGCGACGACCACCAGGCCGGTAGCGGTCAGGGTTTCACAGGCAACGCGCGAGTAAGGATCCTGCTCCAGGCAGGCGTCCAGGATGGCGTCGGAGATTTGATCGGCAATTTTGTCAGGGTGGCCCTCGGTGACCGACTCCGAGGTGAACAGGAACTTGTCGCGTTGCGGCAAAGGCGTTTCCTCCGTGGTGCGGGCGCGACCGGCTCCGCCCCGGGGAACGTGGGGACAGGAAAGCTCGGTTGGGGCGGCGGCATCGGTGCAGGAAGCCGACCTCAGGGCGCGCGCAGGCTTCATCGTACTGGAGCAGCTGAGTGCGGGCAAAATTTGATTACGGGAGAGCAGAGCGCTTCCGTCCTGCTGCCTTGCGGTCAGGTGTATCCCGCGGCCTCAGCCGAAGCTCCCAAATCAGCAGTGTCAGCAATAAACACTGAAGCCCACCGAAGCCGAGCACAAAACGCGTGTAGTTGATCGCAACATGCCGGAGTGTATCGAAACCGACCATCGCCATGTTGGTCGAAACCGAAACGCTCCAAGGGAATGTGAGCAGGTTTAAGAGCGCAAATTCGGAGGCGAACGAATCGTGCGCGAGCAGTCCGGCAATCCACACCGCGTGCAGCAGCACCATGTAAGCGGCGCACACGCATAACAGCGCGGGATAGCGGGAGTAGCGCGCACGGAGGAGCGCCGCGGCAACCAGCAGGAAACCGACAAGGAAGGAAGCGCCTACGGCAAGCGCCTGCCAGTGACTTAGGTGCAGCATGCTTTCTAGCCTACCGGGAACGACCGGCAGCGCGCTGAGGACTTACCCGATGCGATTTCCTCGTTTTCATTTTGGAACGCGATTGCCGGGGAGGTTCCGTTTCGAAACACCTCCCCCGACTCGCCGACGGCTGGTATGAACACTTTGCTCGCAGCTGCCGATAAGAAGAAGGAAAGGATGCGGGGTGGATAGAATGCTGAATAGGTTGAGGCACGACCAATCGGGAAACAGCATGATCGAGTACGGACTTGTGGTCGGGCTTATCGCTCTGGCGACAACGGTCTCGGTGCACGGCTTGGGCTTGAGGTTGTCGGACCTGTGGAGTTGGCTTGTGTACCTGAGTCAGTTCCTCAGATACGGACAGTAGAAGCCGCGTGCGAGTCGATCCAGCTTCCGTTGTCCGTACGCGAGAGAGCCTGGGCGAGCGCGGCTGCTCCGGCGCGAAGAAGCTCACATGCGGCGGACTGAAGCAGCGCAAGCGCTTTGCTAGACTCGGGATTGCGTGGAGGCTTGATGAACCGGCTGATTTTGGGCAACCTGCTGCACCGGCCCGTCCGTACGGTTGTGACGATGCTTGCGGTCGCGATCGAAGTTGTAATGATCCTGTGCGTCGTGGGCATCCTGCTGGGGCAGCTTTCCAGCTCGCGCGACCGGCAGACTGGCATCGGCGCGGACATCACGGTGCGTCCGCCGAACAGCAGCTTTTTTCTTGGTGTCGGGGGTGCCCCGGTGCCCGCCAAGATCGCCGATGTCCTCGGCAGGCTGCTCCATGTTTCAGTAGCCTCGCCTGTGATCACAGACCTGAGCACGGTCGGTTCGATCGAAGTGATTTGGGGCATCGATTACCGAAGCTATAACGCGCTGCGGCCTTTCGTCTTCCTAGCCGGCGGACCCTTCCAAGGCCCCAATGACGCAATTGTTGATGATTATTTCGCGCGCGCGAATCACGGCCACCATGTCGGCGATGTCATTCAGATTAAAGGCAGCCCTTTCCGCATTTCAGGCATTGTCGAGCATGGCAAGGGCGGCCGCCAGTTTGTGCCGATTCGCACGCTTGGCGGGCTGCTCGGCAATCCAAGCAACGCCTCGCTTTTCTACATCAAGAGCGATGGCGAGCGGAATCAGGGCGCGATTGAAAGCGAAATCCATGCCACGGCCGGCCTAGCTCAATACCAGGTGCAAACGCTGGATCAGTGGCTCTCGCAGATGAGCCCCGACAAGATACCGGCTTTATCGATTGCTATCGATGTGGTAATCGGCATTGCTACCATTGTCGGCTTTCTGGTCGTCTTTCAATCGATGTACACGGCTGTGACGGAGCGGACGCGCGAAATCGGCATTCTTAGGTCTTTGGGCGCGTCGAAAGGGTATGTTGTGCGGGCCATCCTTCGGGAAACGGCGCTGGTAACCCTCGTCGGCATCGTGCTCGGCGTGCTGCTCACGGAAGCAACCAAGCTCGGCATGGCTTACCGCTTTCCGACGCTCCCCTTCATCATCAGCTGGCCTTGGCGCATCCGTGGGCTGCTGATCGCCTTTATGGGCGCGATCCTCGGCGCACTCTACCCAGCCCTCAAGGCGGCCGGCAAGGACCCGATCGACGCGCTGGCTTACGAGTAAATCAAGTTGCGCGTGCAATCGCGGATCACCTTCGCTTTTTTCGCGGCAGCCGGTCTCTTATACGGCCTGCACTGGGTCCACCTTCTCGCGGATTTCCCGAATTACACCCCATACCTGGATTGGGCGAAGTACACCGACGA
>CAXTUV010000143.1:0-7443 GCA_964247445.1 uncultured Acidobacteriaceae bacterium
TCGCGGTGGTCGCGTTCCACACAACCGCGATGTGCGCGTACGGCCCGTAGCCATAGCCGGAAAGCTCCATGACGAGCAGCCCGGGTACCTGCTGTGCCCCTGTATTCAGGAAGCGGAGATTAGCCTGCACCTCGGTGAGCGAGCCCATGCGGAACAGCCCGGAGCTCCCGCGAATGCGCAGGAACTCTTGGAAGGCCGCGGCGGTTGCGCCGATCTCGTCCGGCGTAGGCTTAAGCGCCGCGTTCGCGAGCAAGGGCTGTTCCCAGCTCCACTGGGCTTGATTTTGGCTTGCGACCGGCAGCCCGATACCCCAGTTGTTACCCTCGCCGGTCCAATCGATTTTGTTGAACCAATCCCCCGAGTTGTAGCTGTTGCCGTCCAGGTCCTTCGACCTGAGCAGGTCGTCGCCGCCTTGGAAAAACGGCACGCCCTGGCCGAGCAGGACCGTGCTCATCGCGAGCACCTGCCGCCGTGCGCGCATGGCAGCCGTATCGCCCTCGGACGATTTGGCCTGCACGGCGTCGAACAGGTCCTGGTTGTCGTGAACGGAAACGTAGTTGATCGCCTCGACCGGGCTCGCCGTGTAGCCGGCGGGCTGGCCTTGGTAATCGAGCTGCGCGCCCGTGATCGTCGCGCCGGTCATGTCGGTAAAGGTGTAATCGCGCAGGTTCCCGGCGACCCCCAAACGCACCCAGTCCGTCCGGTGCAGCAGGGTGGCTTTCTGGTCGGCGAGCGCGGTGTTCTCGGTTGTGTAGGTGCTCGGGTCGGTGAACAATCCCGTCGCGAATCCTTGTACCCGCCCGTCGTCAAACGGGCCGCCGCCGCGCACACCGTCGCGGATGCGGTCGTTGAAGGTGCCGATGCCGTTGCCGTACAGGTTGCGCTGGCTCGCGTTGACACCTAAAGCATCATTCGCGACCTCGCCGAAGTCGAAGCCCTCGCCGTAGATGTAAATTCTAGAGCCTTCCATGCCGTCCTTGGCGTGCGTTAGGGCGCTCAAGGCTTGCCGGTTCGCCTGGAGATTGCTGACGAAGGGGAAGCTCATAAGGTCGAAGCGGAAGCCGTCCACATGGTACTTGCGGGCGTTCCACAGGACCGCATCCTGCTGGAGCTTGCCCATCATCAGGTGCTCGGTCGCGGTATCGGCGCAGCAGGAGCCGGTTTCCAGCGCGCCGTCCGCGTCCAGGCGGTTGTAGTAGTTCGGCACCACCTGGTCGAGGATGGAGTTTGAAGCCTCGCCGAAGCCGCTGGTGTGGTTGAACACCACATCCTGGATTACGCGCAGGCCGCTCGCATGGAGCGCCGCGACCATCCGGCGATACTCAACGATGCGCTTGTCGGGGTTGACGGCGTAGCCGCCCTCGGGCGCGAGATAGTGGTCCGGATCGTAGCCCCAGTTGTACGCGTCCTGGTCCTGGATGGCGGTCACCGCGGCCTGCTGCTGTTGCCCGTCCGACGGGTAGCCGCTCAGGTCGCCCGTCGTCTTCCAGTCGCCCGGGTTCTCGCTGATGGAGTTGAAGTGGAAGGTCGGCAGGAGGTGCACCGCCTTCAACCCGGCGTCGGCCAGGGTGCGCAGGTGGCGCATGCCGTCCGTATTTCTATTGGTAAACGCTAGATAGGTGCCCCGGTGCGCTTCCGGTACGGTCGCATCCCCGATCGAGAAATCGCGCACATGCAGCTCATACACATTCAGGTCGTTGGTGCGGGCGAGAAACGGCGCGCGGTCCGCGTCCCAACCTGCTGGCGTATTCGCGGGTGCATCAATGTCGGTCAGGCGGCTTTTCGCTCCGTTGATCGCCAAGTCGATGGAGTACGGGTCCGTCACCAAATTTTGGACCACGGTACGGGTCGCGGGCGCGTACACCTTCAGGTTGAGCAGGTAGTACTTGCCGATCCAGCGGTCGTCGACCGGTGCCGTCCATACGCCGTTGCTTTCGCGCATGGTTACCATTTGCGCGGGCGTTGCATCCGCGCCATTCTCATAAAGTTGCAGCTGCATGGACTGCGCGGTCGGGGCCCACACGCGGACGCTTGCGCCGCCCGAGCCGATCACCGGGCCGAGCTGCCCGGAGTACGCGTACAAGTCGTCGAGCACGCCCGCCTGCTGCACGCCGGTTGCATAGGTCAGTGTGCCGTCGCTTTTTTGGACGGAAACCGCGAGTTGGCCACGAAGGATCGCCTGGTAGTCCGCGGCTTGGAGATTTCCGGACAGGGTCAAAACAGCGTAGCCGTTCGCCAACTGCGGGAAGCGCGCGGTTTGCGCGGCGGTGAGCGGGCCGCCTGGGGTGAGCGTGTAGCTTGTGCCGCCGGTCACGCCGCTTGCGGTTACGGCGAGCCCGGCGCTTGGATCGCTGAACAGCTTGTACATGCCGCCGCTGGTCGCGTACGCCTGCTGGATCAGCACGGTGGAGCGGTCGATCCAGAATGCCTGCGCTTTCAGAAAATTCGCGTTCAACAGCTGCGCGGCGCTGGGCTGCGCGAGGTATACGGTCGGGTCGCCGGAGATGATCCATGCTTCACGGTTCACAGTGATGTTGAGATGAAGGTCGGCCGGTGTGTTTTTTACGCCGGTCGCGATGTTGTGAACGATAAAACCTAAATCCTGCCCGCCGGGCTTGAGCGGCACGTCGTAGTACGCGCCGTAGCTGTCCGTACCGGTTTCCTGGATTGGTCCGCCGTTGTAATTGCCCGTGTCCGCCGTGGTGTCGTCAAAGGCATACACCGTCCACGAGGCATACACGCCGTCGGGACGGAAGAAATGAACGCGGGCCGTGTTCGCCGGAATAGTGGTTTGCGCAAGACCGAGCGAGGACAGGAGCAGGAGAACGAGCAGGCGAAATCCAGACATGGCGGCACCCTACGGGCAGGGGATGGTAACCGCCCGCGAGTGTACTGCCGCCCAGGTACCCTCGTCCAGCCGCTCGGGGTACACTCTCGGGAAACCTGCCCGAGGTCCACTCGTTTGCCTAATCCACGCACCACGCCCTATGCCCGCTACCTAATCGTGATTGCCGGCCTCGGCGGCCTCCTGTACGGCATCGATGTAGGCATCATCGCCGCCGCGCTGCTGTACCTGAACAAAACCATCAGCTTGTCCGTCCAGCAAACCTCGCTGATCGTGGCGGCGGTACTGGGCGGGTCGATGCTGTCCTCCCCGGTTACGGGCTTTCTGGCCGACTGGATCGGGCGCAAGCGCGTGATGCTGCTCGGCGGGCTGCTGTTCATCCTTTCAGTCGGCATCATCGTGGTGTCGCAAAGTTTTGTTTCGCTGTTCCTGGGCCGGTTGCTGCAAGGCATCTCCGGCGGGGTGATCGCTGTGGTGGTGCCGCTGTTCCTGGCTGAGTCGCTCGCGGCCGAATGGCGCGGGCGGGGCACCGGCATCTTCCAGTTCATGCTGACGCTCGGCATCGTGTTGGCGGCGGCCACGGGTTTCTACTACACGCATGGGGCCGAGCGGGCTATCGCCGCGGCGGGGGGTGATCCGGCGCGCATCCTTGCTGCCGAAAACCATGCATGGCGCGGCATGTTCCTCTCGGTGGTGTACCCGGGTGTATTGTTTTTCGCTGGATGCTTCTTCCTGAGCGAGACGCCTCGCTGGCTGTTCACCAGGGGCCGCAGGGAAGCCGCCGCGCGCTCACTGCAACGCTCCGCGGGCCCCTCCGAGGCCGAGGCGGAACTGGCGGAGATGGACGCGCTCGCCGCGCCCTCGGCCCGCACACGCGAACGCAGTTCGCTCCTCCAGCGACGCTATGTTGTGCCGTTCGTGCTGGCCTGCGCCGTGCTAGCTCTGAACCAGTTCACGGGCATCAACTCGGTGCTCGGCTACTTAGTCGTGATCCTGAAGCAAGCCGGGCTGGACCCAAGCCGCGCGAGCGCGGGCGATGTGGTCGTCAAGCTGTTAAACATGCTGCTGACCATTCTCGGCGTCGCTTTGATCGATCGGAAAGGCCGCCGCTTCCTACTCCGCCTAGGTACGGGCGGTGTCGTGCTTGCGCTTCTCGGCGTCACCGCGGCTTTTTACACATTCGAGTCGCGCCGGGTTGACGTGTCCGCGCAACTGCAAGCATTCGACCATGGCACAAGCCTGGCGGTGCCGGTCAGCTCCGTCCATGCGGAGCTCGCCGGTCCGCGCGCGCTCACGGTGGTATACGATGCGGGCGAAGGCGATCACTCCGCCACGGCCCTGAGCACGGACGCCGACCCGGCGGTGCGCCTTTTTGCCCCGCCCGGCCGCACCCTCACAATCCGCCGCGCTTCG
Source organism: uncultured Acidobacteriaceae bacterium (assembly GCA_964247445.1). GTDB lineage: Bacteria > Acidobacteriota > Terriglobia > Terriglobales > Acidobacteriaceae > EB88. The sequence goes on from CAXTUV010000143.1 coordinate 4,259, forward strand.
CTTACGCCCGTTCCGGGGCAGGGAACCGGCGTCGCGGTCGCCGCCTGCCTGGTTCTGTTTATTTCGGCGTATGCGGCCGGGCCCGGCGTGGTGGTGTGGCTCATGCTGTCGGAACTCATGCCGACACGCATCCGCTCCGCCGGCATGGGGCTGGCGCTCCTGCTCAACCAAGGCGCGGGGACGGCGATTGCCGGCATCTTCTTGCCCCTGGTGAGCCGGTTCGGCTATTGGGCGCTGTTTTTGTTTCTCGCGGCCTGCACGGTCGCTTACTTCCTGATCGCCACGCTCGCGCTGCCTGAGACGAAGGGCAAGTCACTTGAGGAGATCGAGATTCTGTTCGAAAAGCCGCTGCTCGAAGCCGAACAGGTCCGCTAAAGCTTCCCGCCTGAATCTCTCAGCGACCAGCGGCTGCGGGGCGGCTTTTCCGGCGGGAAAAGCCGAACAGAATTCTCCGCGCTGGACTTCCTTCAGCAGCAGATGACCTCGACCCCGAGCTTTTCAATCTGCTTTCGCCGCGCCGCGGGCAGGGCCGCGTCTGTGACCAGGGTGTGCACGCTCTTGAGCGGGCACACATGCGCGGCACTGACCCGGCCCCACTTCGAGGAGTCCGCGACCAAGATCACCTGCTTGGCCTGCTTGACCATCGCGCGGGCCACCGTGGCCTCTTCCATTTCCAGCGTGGACGCGCCGCGCTGCGGGTCGAAACCCGTGATGCTGAGGAAAACCTTATCTAGGTAAATATCTTGAAGCGTCGCAAGCGCGAGCGGCCCGACGAGCGCGAACGCCCATGCCCAGAGCAAGGTCCCGCCGGTCAGCGTGGTCTTCACCGCGGGCTGGTTGCACAGCTCCATGCCGATGTTGATCGCGTTCGTGACCAGGTGGATCTCCTTGCGGTGCCGCAGCGCGCGGCCCACCTGCGTCGTGGTGGTGCCGGCGGTGATGCCGACCGTATCGCCGGCTTCCACGAGCTCCGCCGCGGCGAGCCCGATGCGCCGCTTCTCCTCAACCGCCCGGCCCTCGCGTGCTTGGAACGAAGTGTCGTAACGGAAAGGCTCGTACAGGAGCGGCTCAATGAGCGCCGCCCCGCCATGGGTCCGCAAGATCAACCCGCGCAGCTCCAGCCGCGTCAGGTCGCGGCGGATGCTCGGGGCCGAGCTGCCCGTTTCCTCCGCCAACTCTTCCACGCTGACGGCTCCGCGCCGTAGAAGGGCTTTCATGATGCTTTCAGCGCGCGCGTCGATCTTCTCGGACATGGTTCTCCCGGACTGCGTTTTCAGTCGCGGTCGCTGCCCATACATACCGGGCCGCGGGCGCGGAAGGCAAGCGAGAAATGATTCCGCGCCCGCCAACTCTCGGGTACAGTGATCGTATCGCGGGCAAATGCTCACCGCACCGGAATACACATGGCAACGAAAAACTATCCCCACTTCATGCTCGCTGAAATCTTTGAACAGCCCGAGGCGCGCCCCTGGACGCTGGCCCGGTACTTAGAGGGCGATCGCTTCCGCGAAGAGGTGGCTGGGCCGCTGCGCGCCTGGCTGGCCGCGCAGCGCCAGCTGTTGATCGCGGCCAGCGGATCGAGCCGGCACGCGGGGCTGTACGCGGAAACCCGCATCGAGGACCTGAGCACCTTGCCCGTGGACGTGGAATACGCGAGCGAATACGGCTACCGCCGGCCGCGCGCGCGCCTGGAGGGCGGCGTGCTCGTGATCTCCCAGTCCGGCGAAACCGCGGACACCCTGGCCGCCCTCCGCAAGGGCGCGGAGGAAGGCCGTCCGACGCTCGCGGTCACCAACGCCGCGGACTCGACCATGGCGCGCGAGGCGACGCTCTCCATGCCCACGGCTGCCGGTGTGGAGCGGGCGATCCCCGCGACCAAAAGCTTCACCACCCAGCTCGTCGTCATGGAGCTGCTGGCGCTGCTCGCGGCGGAGGCGCACGGCGGCATCCCAGAGCCCGAGCTGCGGGCCGCCCTTGCGGCACTTGGAAGCCTGCCGGAGCTGATCGAGGGGCAGCTGGAGGTTTGGCGGCAGCAGATGGCGGAAGCCGCGCGGGCGCTCGCCGGGGCGCAAAGCATGCTGTTCCTGGGCCGCGGCCTGCATTTCCCCATCGCGCGGGAAGGGGCGCTCAAGCTCAAGGAAAGCGCCTACCTTCACGCGGAGGCGTACCCAAGCGGCGAGCTGAAGCACGGGCCCAACGCGCTGGTGAGCGAGGGCATCCCCTTGTGCATGCTCGCCACCGCCGCGCTGAGTGAACCCGCGTCCGTGCTGCGCCGCGCCAAGGTCGCGCAGCTGATGGCCGAGCTGCGCGAACAGGGCGCAATCGTGCTCGCCATCGCAAACCGCGGCGATGACGAGGTGCGCCGCATCGCCGCGCACACGGTGGAAGTAGATCCCGCCCCGGAAGCTCTTCTGGCCATCGCTGAAACCGTTCCTTTGCAGTTGTTTGCCTATTACGCGGCGTTGGAGCGCGGCATCGACGTGGACCGCCCGCGCAACCTGGTGAAAGCCGTTACCGCGGAGTAGAGCGTTTGCCTTTGTTTTACGAACTTGTAAATTTCTCTTGCGCCCGGGCGGGCAAGACGGTAGAGTTGGCTTCAATTTAGGACACCGATTGTTCATATCGGGGTCAATCGCGCATTTTGCCTATCTGTTCAGCGCAATACAGACTTCCGGCGGAAGACCGGAAGCGCACCGCAGTTCCACCTTTGGAGGCTTCACCTATGCGATCCCATCGCGCCGCGGCAAGCGGCATCCTTCTCGCCCTCAGCTGCTGTACCGTTTCGCACGCGCAGGACATCAGCGCGAAGATCACCGGCACGGTCACCGACCCCGCGGGCGCGGTAGTGCCGAACGCGAGCGTGACGGCAACTGAAACCTCGCAGGGCATCACCCACCAGACCAAAACCAACGGCGCCGGCGTGTACTTCCTCCCCGCGCTCCAGCCTGGCAATTACATGTTGACCATCGAGGCGCCCGGCTTCGCGAAGCAGGAGCGGCCCGCCTTCGCGCTCGTGCTCAACCAAGTCGCGCGTGTGGACGTCACGGTCTCGGTCAACCAGGAATCACAGAACGTCTCGGTTTCCGCGCAAAACCCGCTGCTTGAAACCGATGCCAGCTTTCTCGGCACGGTGATTGACTCTCACGCGAACGTGACGCTGCCGCTCGCGACCCGCAACTATAACC
>CAXTUV010000144.1:0-2677 GCA_964247445.1 uncultured Acidobacteriaceae bacterium
CTGCGGCCAGGAAGTGACGATGAAGGAGTAGATTTTGGAGCGGAACTTACGAAAGCTCGCCGCTTGAGGCTCCTGTTTTGCGCGACGACCTGTGATGCTTTAGTATCGAGGTTTGCGGGCATTGGCTCGCAGGCAAACTCCTGCTCCAAGGACGAGATAAGTACATGGCGAATCATGTTTCCGCGCTGAAGCGCGTTCGACAAACCAAGCGCAAGACCACGGTGAATCGCGCGAACAAGAGCCGCATTCGCGGCAGCCTCCGGTTGATGCGAGAGGCGCTCCAAAAGGGCGACGCTCAATCGGCCCAAGTTCAATTCCGTGCCGTGACTTCGGCGCTTGATAAAAGTGTGCAAAAGGGCATCCTGCACAAGAACACCGCGTCCCGCTATAAAAGCCGGTTGAACGCGCGCGTCAAGGCGTTGGCTGCTCCCAAGGCTGCCTGAGCGAGGGGTGGAGCTTACTCCACCCGAAAGATGTCCTCGCCTCTGCCTTCCAGCTGCGAAGCGCGCTCGGCGACCGCTCGTGCGATTGCGAAGAACTCTCCCGCAAAGGCGGCGTTTTCCCCTTTGGTCGCGACCGGAGCACCGGTATCCCCGCCTTCGCGAATCGCGGTTGCGAGCTCGACCGAGCCCAGGAACGGCACCTGGAACTGCTGCGCCGTCTTGACCGCCCCGCCTTTTGAGAAAATGTCGATCTCGTGTTTGCAATAGGGGCAGGTGAAGTGGCTCATATTCTCGATAATGCCGAGCAGTTCGACATTCACCTGCGAGAACATCTCAATCGCCTTCCGTGCATCCTGGAGCGCGACATCAGATGGTGTTGAAACCACAACCGCCCCGGTGAGCGGCACGGTCTGCACCAGCGAAATCACCACATCTCCCGTTCCCGGCGGAAGGTCCACCAGCAAAAAGTCCAGCTCGCCCCACTCTACCTGCTGGAGGAACTGCCGGATGATGCCGTGAAGCATGGGTCCGCGCATCACAAGCGGCTTGTCGCCGGGCGAGATCAGGCCGACCGAAATCAGTTTGACCCCATATGCCTCATTCGGCTGGATCTGATTGTTGGCGAGGACCTTTGGCTGGCCTTCGTTCCCAAACATTAAAGGAACGTTCGGCCCGTAGACCTTGGCTCCCATGGCGGCGAGCGCGATGGCCAGGTTGACCGCCACGGTAGTTTTGCCGACCCCGCCCTTGCCCGAGCCGACCGCGATGACATTGCGCACTCCCGGCAATGCTGCCGGGCCTTGCGCTGCATTTCCAGGAATTGTGTTGCCGTGTGCCATGACACTAGGATGCGCCCGGACGCGGGCCGTTCCTCCTAGGGCAATACGGACGTCTTGCCTGTCGCGCGGCGGCGGCTCAGCTCGGCTTGGCGCTGCGCGCGGCGGCGGGCGGCATCCCCGAACCGCCGTTCGTCCTCCGCATCCTCGGTCGTCAGCGCGGGGATGGGCGTGGGAAGGCCTTCCGGGGTCACGGCGACAAAGGTCAGGTACGCCGAAGCGACATGGCGGACCGAGCCGACGAGCGCGTTCTCCGCCCAAACCTTTACCCCAACCTCCATGGAAGTGCGGTATCCGCGATTCACGCGCGACTTCAGAATCAGCAGCTCGCCCACGTGCACCGGCGCGATAAAGTCGATGTGGTCCATGGAGGCGGTGACCACGTGCGAACGCGCATGGCGAAACGCGGCCATGGCGGCTACTAGGTCGATAAAGTGCATGAGCCGTCCGCCGAGGAGATTGCCGAGCGTGTTGGCATCGTTCGGCAGCACAAGCTCGGTCATTTCGGATTGAGAACTGGCTGGGGTGTGCGGCATGGGGCAGCTTGGCGCGGGTGTTTACAATGGGGCAATCCCAGTTTCAGGGTTTGCAAGTCTTTGTGCAACCGCCCTGCTCCCTCTCCATGGCTGTTGAATCTAGGAACAACGGAAGGAGCACGGATGGATAAAGCAGCGATGCTGACCGAGATTTTGCAGGCAAACCCAAAAGACGCTTTCGCCCGCTACGGGCTGGCCATGGAGTATGCCGCGCGCGACGATTTCAACCGAGCTTTGGACGAATTTGCAATCCTGCTGCAGAACAGCCCGCAGTACACGCCGGGGTACTTCATGGCGGCGCAAACATTGCAAAGAGCAGGAAAGGCGGAGCAGGCAAAGGAGCACCTCCGGCTTGGCATCGCGAGCGCCAAGCGCGAAGGCAACAGCCACGCCGAGCGTGAAATGCAGGCGATGCTCGATGAGTTAGACCTAGACAGCTAGGAGCGGCAAACAAGGTCTGGTCTCAAGAGAAAGTGGGAAAGGCATGAACCGAATATGAAGATTGCGCTGTTCCCTCTGGATGTCGTTCTGTTTCCCGGCCTGCCCTTGCCGCTGCACACCTTCGAGGAGCGCTACCAGGAAATGCTGCAAGCATGCCTCGACGAGAGCCTCGAGTTTGGAGTTGTGCGGGCGCAGCGCGAAGGATTGGCCGTGGCCGGCTGCACCGCCCGCATCGCGCGGGTAATGAAGCGATACCCCGACGGCCGCATGGATGTGTTGTGCGAAGGCGAGCGCCGGTTCGAGATCGAACAGCTGGATAATTCACGAGCTTTTCTCCAGGCGGAAGTCGACTTTTTTGATGATGAGAACGGCACGACGACGCGGGAGGATCGGGCTGCCTGCGTCGCCCTACACCTTGAAG
>CAXTUV010000144.1:2732-4745 GCA_964247445.1 uncultured Acidobacteriaceae bacterium
ACTCGCTCGACCTGGATCAGCCGCTCTCCTTCCAGTTGGCTTGGGAGCTGCCCGCCGATCTCGGATTCAAGCAGGCTCTGCTCATAAGCCGGTCGGACCGGGAGCGCACCGACATGCTTCGGGAGTTCTACGAGGACATCCTGCCCAAGCTTAGGATGGGTTCGGGCGCGCGCGCGGACGGCTCACGCAATGGCCACAACAGCACGATCATGTAGCCCTGCCAACGTGGGTTTCACCGCCGGGTCGCGCCGCTCCCGGACCGCTCATTTATCCTGATTACGTCGATGGTCGGCGCAAGATCCCGATCAGCCCCGATTCTTGCGAGGCGCGCCGCGCTTCCCTTCCCAGGAGCTCTCCAGCATGCCTTCCGCCGCACCAGCAACCTTATCTTCCGCAGCACTTCCTTAAACACTGGGCGAGTTGCTCGACCATACAATTTATGGCGAAGCGCGCTTGAGGAACAGGTCTGTCAAAGACGAGCTGCGGGAAAATCTCCTCGTCGCGCTGCGAGATGGGCGTAACGGAGACCGGCCCATCTTCCCGGGCATTGTGGGCTACGAGGACACTGTCGTGCCGCAGATTGTGAATGCGGTGCTTTCGCGGCACAATTTCATTTTGCTGGGTCTGCGCGGGCAAGCTAAAAGTCGCATCCTGCGCGCGCTCACTCACTTGCTGGACGAGTGGGCCCCCTATATCGCCGGGTCTGAGATACGCGATAATCCGTGGAAGCCGCTTGCCAAGCACTCGCGCGACCTGATCGCCGCGCATGGAGACCACACCCCGATTGCCTGGATGAGCCGGGAAGATCGGTATGTAGAAAAGCTCGCGACCCCGGACGTGACAGTGGCGGACCTGGTTGGCGACCTCGACCCGATCAAAGCGGCACGCGGCGGGCAAGACCTGTCGAATGAGCTGACCATGCATTACGGCCTGCTGCCCCGAGCCAACCGCGGCATTTTCGCCATCAACGAGATTCCCGACCTCGCCGGAAAAATCCAGGTTGCCCTGTTCAACATCATGCAGGAAGGCGATGTGCAGATTAAGGGATACCCGGTGCGCCTGCAGCTCGATGTCGCGATTGTGTTCAGCGCAAATCCTGAAGACTACACAGCGCGCGGCAAAATCGTGACCCCTTTGAAAGACCGCATCGGCTCGGAAATCCGCACGCATTACCCGGAAACATTGGCCGAGGGTATCGCCATCACCGAGCAGGAAGCCTGGGTCAAACGCGACGGCGGCGCGATTGAGATTCCCCGCTATATGCGGGAGATTGTGGAGCAGGTTGCGTTTACCGCGCGCGGCGATAAACGCGTCGACAAGCGTTCCGGCGTTTCGCAGCGGCTGCCCATCACCACCATGGAGCTTGTAATCTCAAACGCGGAGCGCCGTGCGGTATTGCACGGCGAGGAGAGCGTACTACCCCGCATCAGCGACCTGTACACCGCAATGCCGGGTATCACGGGCAAAATCGAGCTGGAATACGAAGGCGAGATGCGCGGGGCCGATGTAGTAGTGCGCGAGCTGATTCGCGGCGCGATCGCTACTGTCTATGACGGCTACTTCGCCGAAACAAACACGCAGCAGATTGAGCAATGGTTCAATCTTGGCGGCTCGCTCAAAATCGACGACACAGAACCTTCGGCGACGATCGCCCGAGAGCTGAAGCAGATTCAGGGTCTGTTTGATAAGCTGCAGCCGCTTGGCGTGAAAGCGTCCGACGGGCCGGAGTCGGTGGTAGGCGCGGCGGAGTTCCTCCTGGAAGGCATGGTGGCGCACCGCCGCCTGAGCCGGAGCGAGGAGAGGGGATTTTCAGCCGGGGACAAGCGCCGCAATGAACGGGAGCGCGGCGCGGGCACGGAAGAGCAGGCTTATGAAGCTTGGCAAAACCGGCGTTCGAAGCGGGGCGGCCTCAACTAACCCCATCCCCGAAAGCCCCGCCACGCGGCGGGGCTTTTTAGTTCATACAAAGCCCAGGTTTTGCGAGCTGAAGTTGGAAAGTCCAGGCAAGATCCC
>CAXTUV010000144.1:4845-6196 GCA_964247445.1 uncultured Acidobacteriaceae bacterium
TTCATACAAAGCCCAGGTTTTGCGAGCTGAAGTTGGAAAGTCCAGGCAAGATCCCGGGCAGCGCGGATGCCGGCACCCCGAACCACGATGCCAAGGTCGCCATGTACTGCGAGAGCGCCGTGGTGGGTACAAACCGGCCTGAACCGTCTAAATCGTCCGGACCGTTGATTTGAAGGTTAGGGAAGCTGCCGTACATCTTGCCGCCGTGTACCGGCCCGCCGACTACAAAGTGATGGCCGCCCCACGCGTGGTCCGAGCCGTTCGCGGTATTGATGGCCAGGGTGCGTGAGAAATCGGATGCGGTGAACAGCGCGACGTTATTGTAAAGCCCGATCTCCTCCATGACGCGGATGAACATATCCACCCCGCCGTCGATCTGCTGGTAAAGTCCGGGCTGGGCTTGATCCTGACCGGCATGCGTATCGAAGCCGCCGGCGTCGATGAGGAAGATCTGCCGCCGCGCTCCGATCGCGCTGTGCAACTGCATCATGGTCGCGACCGTGTACAGCTGGCTGGCAAGTGGATTGCTCCCGTCAAAGCTGGTGGTGAAGCCCTTGGCTCCGGACAGAACGCCGTTGTAGAAGTTGTTGTATTGGTAGGCCTGCTTATAGATCTGCTCGTCCGCTTGGATCAGGCTGACGTTGTTGTCGAAGTTGAGCAGCTGCTGCGCGCTGGCGGCGCGGGCATAGCAGGAGTTCCCCTCCGAGCACCAGAAACCGGCTTGCCCCGCGGACCCGCTTGCCGTGAAGGGAGCCGCCGTCCTGCCCCGGCCGAAGTTGTAAGCCGTGCCGATCAGCGTCACCATGGGGAGATTGCTGCTGTTGTAGCTGGACCCGATGAGGTCCGCGGTGAGGCCGGCCCAGCTTTGCTGCAGGTTCGGGTTGTAGCCGCCCGACTCCCAAGCCTCCTGCTGCGAGTCGTGGCCGAAGAGCAGCGTCGGCAAGGCCACGCTTGCGCTCCTGTATTGTGCGGGCGTCGTGGGCTGCACCAACGGCCCCACATTCGCGATCACCGCGGCTTGGCCTGTGTTGAAGGCCTGCTGCAAATGCAGAAAAGCCGGATGGAGACCGTAACCCGTGCTCCCCAGCGGCAAGAGCGAGCCCTGGCCTACCGCCGAGGATCCGCGCGCCGCGCTGTAGGACGCGTACTGCGAGCCGCCCATCGGCACAACCATGTTGTTGCTGTCGTTGCCGCCGCGCATGAACAAGCAAACAATCGCCTTGTAGTCGCTGCCGCTCGCGCTTTGCGCGAAGGCTGACATGGACCGGAGCGGGGACAAGCCGCCCATTTGAGCAAGCGCCGCCCAGGACGCGGTTTTCAAGAAACTTCTGCGTTGCATGTGTAACTCCGA
>CAXTUV010000144.1:6296-7440 GCA_964247445.1 uncultured Acidobacteriaceae bacterium
GTGTAGGTATTTTCGTTTTCGAACTCCGGCCCGTATAGGCCATTGGTCAGCTGGTAGTCCGGCGAGTAATAACTGAAGACGCTGGATTCGTCATGCGGCTGCTCGTCTAGATTGCTCAGCCATATGTTGATGCGGGACTCGTAGATGCCGACGTATGGAAACTGCATGTTGGAAACAGCATTGATGCCCCGAAGCACGGAGGCCAACCAGAGAATCGGGTCGCGCAGCTTGCCGCCATTCGGATCGACAGCCGTCAGTGAATCGGCGGCGCGGGCTTCCGGGTCCAGCAGAATGGCCTTGAGTACCGCACTCATGTCCCCGCGCACCCCGGCGCCGTTGTTGATGAAAACTCCCGCGACCCGGCTGATGTAGGCCGGGGACGGATTGCTCCGAACCAGGCTTTGGATCAGGCGGCGGCACACAAACGGCGGCAGCGACGGGTCGTTAAAGATGTTTTGAAGGGCGGCGTCAAAATCCTGCTGCGCTGATTGGCCCGCCGGCAGAACGGTTCCGCGCAGCAATGTTTTCGCGATGGTGCTGTGCTTGCCCGGGAAAGGAATCATCGGGCAGGCGATGCCGGGCGGCTGCGGGTACCAGTAGCCGTACGGGATGGGAGGCACCGAGCAGTCCGGCTGGGAGAAAGTCCAGCCCGTGTAGGCAAGGGCGAAATTCTGTACCTCGTCCGGCGTGTAGTTCGGGACCGGATTGCCCTGGCCGTCAAACTTCATGGAGCCGTCCTGGTTTAGGGCCACCGCCCCGATCGAGAACAGCTGCATCAGCTCGCGGGCGAAGTTCTCATTCGCCCTCTGCCCGGCTGCCGGCGCGAAGCTGTTGCCCATGTTGAGGTACCAGCCCATGGCGGAGGAAAGCGAAACGTCATGCATCAGGGTGTACCAATTGCCGAACGCATCCCTGGACAACGTGTTAAGGAAGTACGGCATGTACCTGGGATCGACGGAAGGTACAGAGACCACGAAAAGCTTACTTAGTTCAAAGGCCACACGCTGCCGAAGCTGATCCTGTCCGAACAGGATGTCATTCCACCAGTAATACTCATTGGGACATTCAAAGTCCGGGCAGTCGCCGGGACTTACCGGTGCTTGATTCGCGGCGGGCACCTGATAAGCCGGCTGCGCAAGCTGCT